>JAGRNC010000893.1 GCA_020440935.1 Leptospiraceae bacterium
CCTGGCGGACGGCCGGGCGGTGGTGGCGGTCGCTATCGCAAGCGCGTACTGGATACCCGTACTATTACAATTGATTACAAGAACCCAGAGACTCTGGAGCGCTTCATCTCCAAGACAGGAAAGATCCTGCCTCGCAGAATGACTGGCGCCACTGCTCGGATTCAAAGAAAGATTGCGCGAGAAATCAAACGCGCCCGAATGATCAACCTTCTACCTTTCTCAAAACGATAGCTTTCATGTATCTCCGGCTTTCCAGAGTTTACGAAAAGCCTTGCAAGAAGCATCCCACCTGTGGGATGCTTTTTTATTGTAAGTCCGCAGGCCCGCAGGAGCCCTAAAATGGCAATCCAAACCGTAGCTTCCATCCTCAACGCCGAACACCAAAACTTTCTGGAAGACCTCTACCGTTCTTACAAGAATCAGCCCTCATCGGTCTCCGCGGAATGGCAGGAATTCTTTAAAGAAATGGACTCCAGCCGTCCGGTTACACAGTCCAATGGCCACGGCACCGCGGCATTGGAAGCGAGCTCGCTCCCAAAGATCTTAAAATCGGACCTTCTTCGAATTCCAGATACGCAACTAAAGGCTTTGATCCTTACTCAGGCCTATCGCCGGCATGGGCATTATAATGCAAATATTGACCCTCTGGGCTTAAGGGAACCGTCTAGAGAGCACCTTCGCCTGGAAGACCATAACATTACGGATGATGAGCTCCAGAAGGATGTAACCATT
>JAGRNC010000894.1 GCA_020440935.1 Leptospiraceae bacterium
CGCAGCTCTTCCAGTGACCCGTATTTGCAGGGATATAGCGATGTTGAGCCTACCTCTTTGAGCGATCGCCATACATTCGTTCATGGTAGCTATATAGCGCTGGTCGCAAACTTTTAGAGTTAGTCGATCTGTGTACCGAACTCCACGCCGTGGAAGGTACCGAACCGGGGTATAGAATAAATTTCCGCTCTATTGGTGGAATGCTTGAGTCACTGAGCGGTTCGTCCGCTTTCGCCCAATATGCCTCCCTGGAATTCTTACCTCACGAAGACTTTTAATGTGCCGGTCTGGATCGCTAGTGTAACGCTCGCAACATTCTTGCCCATAAAATCCCTCCGAGCCGACATTTTTGAACCGGAAGTGGGCAGTTCTCAGGAAATGTTGCTGAATTTCCTTGAAGTGTTTGCCGCAAACTCTTCTACCAATTCCGGAGAGACGTCTTCCTCTCTAATCAATTCGGTGCGAAACAACACCAGCATTTATTCTTCGCAGATTGTTAAGTACACGGAAGTATCTGCCAACCGACAAAATACGGTAAGCCCCGGTTTTCGGTATAATCGGCGATTTGAAGGTAGCGACTTTTTCATTGGAGTTAGCTATGCAGAAACTACAAATCTGACATTCTTGCGCCAGATTTATGGCAACGATAATTCCTATTTCCGCGACCGCACCAATGCAAGGGAGCG
>JAGRNC010000895.1 GCA_020440935.1 Leptospiraceae bacterium
GAGTTGACCGGAAAGATTGTCTATTCGGGAGCGATCTTCCTGAAGGCTTTCCAGGCGAGTCTCAAAGCCATCCACTTCCTCTCTGAGCCGATCCAGGGTCTGTCTGGATTGATGAAAGAGCATCTCAAATTCGAGGCTTGCATCCTTCATGGATTGCACATGGGCCGTAGCGGTTTTTTCCAGTTGCTCGATTTGCAGTTCTCCGATTCTTTTGATCTGTGTAAGCTGATGGGCCGGACGGTCCAGCTTCCGCAGGAAAAGAGAAAAGGCAATGGAGCCCAGAAAAGATATGGCAATTAGTGCGAGGGTCATGTCCCAACTCCCGGATTATGTCGCATGAATGGTTTAGGATGGCCCTGTACCGAAAGGTGTAAAGCAAATTTTATGTCGCTATATAGAAGAAACCACGCATGGCCTTTTTCCCTGAAAGCCCGGCCGAACCGTCCCCTGGTTTTGTCTCAGTCTCCTGTTATTTTACGAACAGTTTGGATGGCCCGCACAGGGAAGGGAGGCTCGAGGTTTCGGGCATTGGTTCCGGGTTCCGGGCGCGACTTTGGGGGACGACTATGAAATCGCAAGGATCTCATTTAAGGCTGATTCGCGGCGGAAAACGTTCGAATGATGCGGCCAGGGAAGGCGACTTTCACAATGCGGATGCGGAAAATCGGG
>JAGRNC010000896.1 GCA_020440935.1 Leptospiraceae bacterium
TCCCTTACCAATAAAGATACTCCGCACCTCTCAGGAGGAGAAGCCAGGCCTGCCGTAAAATTTCCACCCCGGCAACTAACGAATAAACCCCTGGCAAGTAGAACACTGCGGGCGGGCCATTTCGCATAACGTACGTCTTTAAGCGAAGTCGCGCGCCTTCTGTGGCGCGCGATTTGGTTTCTAGCGCGGCTGCAGCCGTGCCCTATAACTACCCCTGGCGCACGGCTGCAGCGAGGCCCGGCCGACAGAAATTGGCTGGGACTGGAATTTCGCTTCAGCGGCCGTAGTGCCGAGAGCGCGGAAACCCGAGGACCGAGCGAAGCGAGGCCCGCAGCGCTTAAAGTGCAGTTAGGCGTAGTGGCCACGCCAATTGGGTCTCATTGCCGGAATAAAGTATCTGCACCTGATCTGATGAGAGCTGACGGCTTCGTGCCGCACCCGCAGGAATCCAAGGGATTGGAATCTACTGAAAAGTCGTCCTTTACCAATTCGGATTCTGCTATTCTATCTGGAGGAGAAGCCATGCATGGCGCAAAATTTCCACCCCAGTAACTTACGAACAAACCATTGGCAAGTAGAATACTGCGGGTGGGCCATTTCGCCTAACGTACGTCTTTAAGCGAAGTTGCGCGCCTTTTGTGGCGCGCAATTTGGTTTGAGCGGC
>JAGRNC010000897.1 GCA_020440935.1 Leptospiraceae bacterium
CAAATAGGTCGTCAATTGCTGCTTCGGAAAGTTTGATGGGTAGCACGCCATTCTTGAAGCAGTTGTTAAAAAAGATATCCGCAAACGACGGTGCCAAGATGGCGCGAAATCCGAAATCGTCAAGCGCCCAAACAGCGTGCTCTCGGCTCGATCCACAACCAAAATTGCGACGCGCTAGCAGAATGGTAGCACCTGCAGCCGGTGGCTGATTGAGTTCGAAGTCAGGGTCGTCCGAGCCATCATCCAGAAAACGCCAATCAAAAAACAGATATTGCCCGAACCCCGTTCGTTCAATGCGCTTTAGAAACTGTTTGGGAATGATCTGGTCGGTATCAACATTAGCGCGATCCAAGGAGGCGACCGTGCCCACATGAGTTGTGAAAGCTCTCATTTTCAATCCGGAAATCTCAAGTTCAAATTGGTTGTGGTGTGACCTGACGATTCTGCGAGCGTCGGTTGATGATTAGGTGGCTTGCCACCTAGTTACGGTTTCCTACGGCTTGTAAGTCCATTGACGAATGTCATTGAAATGACCTTGGACTGCTGCCGCAGCGGCCATGGCCGGAGAAACCAGATGCGTTCGCCCGCCTTTTCCTTGGCGACCTTCGAAATTGCGATTGCTTGTCGAAGCACATCGTTGGCCTGGCTCGAGTCGGTCGGGA
>JAGRNC010000089.1:0-2746 GCA_020440935.1 Leptospiraceae bacterium
GTGGATTCCAGAAAAGCCTGTATATCCCCACTATGACGCCAGTGCCTTAGAATCGATTCTTCGCCGCCGGGCGGAATATTGATCTTCGCAAAACCGGCCCCCTCATAGAAACTGTGAACCGTACCGTAGGTCATGGTATCGCGCTGCGAACAAATCTGCACCGCTGCCATCTTTCCCTGGAGATCCAGCGAAACTCCGTGTCGCCCCAGCGCTTCTAGAATGAGAGGCTGATAGGTTGCCACTCCAACCGGATCGTTGGGCACTTCCACCGGCATTCCGGTGGTGCCGCTGGTTGGATTCAATACAAGCCGATTTAGATCGGCATTAAGTGGAACAATCTCATGCATTCGCAATCGAAGGTCCTCCCTCTGCATCATAGTCGGAGCGGAGGTTTCCAGGGCGCTGCGAATCCAGGGGCTTAGCAGAGAGAATTTTCGGCGCCATCGATCCTGTTGTTCATCACTCCAGTGCCCGTTTTCGGTTCTGCCCAGCGAGGTAACAAAATCGTTCAATGCTGGAATGTCCTGCTCGATGAGTCGATCGCCGCATTGTGCATTCCAACGCGGAGCATGGGAGTTTTCCAGAATCGATCGATAAAAGGGAAGCCAGGCGTCCTTAAACCTGGGTATTCGATTGAGTATATCGCTTTGCGCCGGCATTTTACTTCCTTATTCCCTGGACCATTTGGATGCTGCTTCTTCGGCCGCTTTGCGCTCTTTGGCTTTTCGCAGCTCCTCCTGTCGCTTTCGCATGGCTGCCGCCTGGTGCATAAGCTCAAGGCGACGTACAGTATCCAGAGATTCCCAGCGGCTTTTCGCTTCTGCTTTAGACTCGCCTTCCGGTAAGAGGCCAACCGCGGCAATGAGCAATCGTCCCAGCTCTTCTCTTCGTTCGGTGGAAGCCACAAAGTCTCGGGCCTTTGCCACAGAACCCAATGACATTAGCCCCGTTCGCAGCAAAGCCTCTACTCCAGACAGGCAGTCTTTGCGATCCTTAAATACAGGATCCATTAATAGAAATCCCATTAAAAGGCCAAATCGAAGTTCTTCTGCCGAATGTTTAATCTGATTATCGATGGACTTTCGCATATCTGCCGATAAAGCCCCGCCTCCCAGATGAAAGAATACATCCTGAATTACTGCCAGCGGAACGAAATCTTTCTTTAAATCTGCTTCCAGAAGATCAGGAGGACATTCGGCCAGACGACGCATTAGTAGCGGAACACTTAATGCGGTGGATTCCATGGAAAAAGGATCTACCGGGCCTTTGATATGTCAGTACTTTTTCCACCGCCGAATGCCTTGACCTGGGAGCCAAACTTGCACTCCTTAGATCTGTGGAAACCATACAGCGGATATTAAATGAATTTGTGCTTCTGGGCGCTGCCGTTGCATTCCTTTCCACAGGACTGGGCGCGGTTCCCGTCATGTTCAAGGTTCGATTCAGCGCCAGGCTCCATGACATTACCATGGGAATTTGTGCCGGAGTAATGCTGGGCGCTACATTCTTTTCGCTGATCTTGCCGGCCATGGATCGATTCGGAAATGGCTCGCAGTTGCATGGCGCAAGCCTGGCCGTTGCGGGCTTGTTGCTCGGCGGCGCATTGCTCCATGCTTTTAATCGCTTCATACCTCATGAGCACTTTTTTCGCGGTGCAGAAGGCCAGGTCTCTGAATCTTTGCGGAGGCTATGGTTGTTTGTGTTCGCCATTGGTATTCACAATCTGCCAGAGGGTATGGCCGTTGGAGTCGGCACAGGCACCGGCGATGAAGCCATATCGGTTCCGTTGATGACGGGCATTGGCTTACAGAATATTCCCGAAGGGATGATCGTCGCGCTCGCCCTAATTTCGGAGGGATTCTCGGCAAAGACTGCCATTCTTGTGACCTTCGCCACCGGACTCGTGGAATCGGTGGGTGTATTTCTGGGCGCAACGGCCGTAGGGTTTAGCGCCACCATGCTTCCCTGGGGCCTTTCGGCCTCGGCCGGAGCAATGCTCTATATCATAAGCTCCGAAATGATCCCGGAAACTCAAAAGAATGGATTCGAACATCAGGCCACGGCCGGCCTTATGGTCGGATTCGCAATAATGATGCTCCTTGATAATGCCTTTGTTACCTGAATAGGCATGGGAGCGTACTGCTTTCTGGATAAATACGGGGTCTAGAAATGAGCGCTACGTATGCGATCGTCCGGGCCGATCGCCTTCGCGGGCATAGTTCTCGATCACAAAGCGTCGTGCGAAAGCAGTTAGTTCATCGGCGGAATTCACGCTGTGAATCTTAAATCCCATATCGGCGGTTTGTTTTAATCTTGGGTTGCTCTGCCAATCGGAGTAGAGCTGCAGCGCAAAGGTCCCCCCGCCCCCTGCGATGTCCAGCGATCGGGCGGCAATATCAGCCCCCGAATTTCCCAGTTCATCGTTCTGCAGAATCGTATCTACGCCGTCATCGCTAATAACCAGGATATGCACCTTACGCTTCGGTGGTTTATCCTCCAGATAGGTCTTGCGAAGAATCTGCAATGGAAAGGCAGTTCCTCCGCCAAAGTAACCCACCAGAACTCCGAGAATTTTCTTTTGATCGCGCACAAAGCCATCGGTTATGGAGTACTGACCCGGACCACTCCACAGAGTGGCCTGCACTCGCGATCCGGTGCGAAGCGCCGACAATGCAATAATGGCGCCCGCCAGGGCAGGATAGGATACAGAAACGGCCGGATTGGGCATACTTCCGGAACAATCCAC
>JAGRNC010000089.1:2756-8899 GCA_020440935.1 Leptospiraceae bacterium
AGGTCCACGGGGATGACGCCCCGGTCCTGTCCTTCTGATCTGCCATATCGATTCTGGACGGTGGTATATCCGGGAATCACTTCGGTGCTGCGAAGTAGGGATTGAAACCAGTTGATCCGTTCTACTGGATGTCCGGGCTGCCAGATCTCGTACCCCTCGAGCAAGGGTTCCTCTGATTCGATGGTTTCTGCCACCGGAAACGGTATGAGATGAGGTCGGGCACGTTCGGTGTAATAACGAATGGCCGCCTCCTCGGGACTGATCCGAATGCCCATGCTCTCCAGTATTGCATGGTATTCGTTGGGGAGTCGCGTCTGTCCGCCGGAATTTCCGGCGCTTTCTTCGGACGGCTGCGAAGGCGGAACCCATTTACCGGTCTCGTCAAACTCCGGATAGATGCACTCTTCGTCTTCGCCGGCATCCATGGCCGTGAGTCCGTCCGGAAGCATTCCGTCAGGAAATTGGCCTTCCGAATCGGCCCAGGGCACCATTTGATCTCTGGATTTCGCGGAGCCCGATTTTTGCAGATAATAATAACAAATGGAGGCAAACATTCCGCTGCCGCGCACTACCTCATTGGCAAGAGAACGAATCAGCTGCGCCGCCACAGCTGCATCGGCTTCCATTTCCTCGGAAATATTATCCGTTCCCAGATTCCCCGCCGGAAGACCCCAGAGCAATTCGTACGTTCGCATGTAAAGATCCCAGAGTGGATCAGTGGGCCCTCCTTTCATTGCGCGATAGATGGCATCAATCCGCAACCCTCGCGTCTTCAACCGATGGTTAATCATCAAATCGGTGTACATATTCAGAATAATGCCGGCTTCGGCTGCGTATTCGCGCAGCGCCCGACGCATTCGCGCCATACATCGAGCTGCCTCATTTAAATCGCCAGGCGCATATACATGATGCCCGATTTCATGCGCGAAGATTTCCTCTGCATAATCCTGTAGCGCCCATCGCTCAACGGCGCTACAGCCTACCACCACCTGCTTTGCCTGAAGATCAATATAAGCGAGTGGCGTTCCGCTCTGCTTATCGGATGCCGAATCAATGATAAACCGGGGCTCCTTTAATTTGATGTATCGGCCCCACCGATTGAGCGCTGACTGCCAGCTACCCATCCATTGAGACGGCCAATCGGGTATGGATACGCTGGAATCAGGCATGGGAATATCCAGGAAGCAACCATATGTAATGGCTTTCCGCGCTCGTCGCCACCAGGGCTCCGTTCCAGAGTACGGCCCCCGACACTTCGCGAGGGACGGTAGTCATGGATTGCTTGATTGCAGCCAGAGCAACGCTCTGCTGCACGACGGAAAGAGGATCGGACTGTTCCGCCCCGGGTTTCGCAGGTTGAATGGAACTACCGAATCGATCTGCAAATACCAGAAAGTGCCGATTGCTATCGAAAACCAGAAGACCGCCGCCGGGCTCCGAGCCGGCCATTACGATTTGAGGCGGCCGCGCAAAGGGAAAACCAAAGCCACGAAACCCTCCGAGCAGGAGAGGCATCTTTTTCTCCTGCCCGGCCCAGGGATTTTTTTGCATCGATTCCAGCCACCGCGAAAATGATGTGGTGTCATTCACGCGCGGAAACAATGCGGCCACCTCCGGCTCGGAAAGCTCCGAAAACACGGCAAGAGCGCTGCTCCGTAGATGGGCCATGCCGGCAAGCCAGGATAGCCCCGCAATAATTCGATAAAATCGCGCAAGCTGCGGGCCATCGGCGGATACTTCCCTGTCCAGGAACCGTAACCTCTTTAGTAGCTCCAACCATCGCCAGGGCTGGATACCTTCTGCACGAAGCGAATGAAATGCGTTTAACATGCGCCCCAGAAAGCCAAAACCCAAAGTGCTGGTAAGCGCCGGGAAAGCGGCCATGCACTCCTCCAGAAAGCTAGCGCAATCTTCACCGGAGTCATCTTCGCTCCAGTTTCTGGTGGCATGTACTTGAAGCAACAGTTCGTAGATGCCGTCGAGGGCGATAGAATGGGAGGCGCTAGAAGACTGCGCGGACTTCAGGTAGGAGTCGGCCAGCCGTCGATAACTGGCCAGAAATGCCTCGGCATCCATGGATCGGTTGGACAACCAGCGCAGACGAAAACGCTGATTCAGATTTTCTCGCCGCTCCTGCAGAAAATCCTGTAATACGTTCATTTTCCCTGCGACCATTGCAGCCAGATCAAATAGTTTGTATATCTCTGATGCAGATACTTCAGCTTGAGCAGGTCATCAAAAAGATGCCCATATACTTTTCTGGATTCTACCATCTTGCCAATGGCGCTTTCGATGTTTGCCAGACGCTTTCGCGTCTCCTTTTCGCTGAGTCCGTCCAGTCCTTTCTCGAATTCGGCAGATAGTTCGCCTACAATGTCTTCGGCGCCAAGGCCAATGCGATCAAATTCGCTGGAGGATAGATCGAATAATGCACGGATCCAGCCCACGCGATCCACTCGATAAACGCTGTTATGACCCTGTTCAAAGAATGGCGAATCAGAGTACTGGGCCAGTTTATCGTGCAATACAAACGGGAGCATCTGTCGAAAATCCTCAAAGCTGACTTCCTTTTCTCCTCGAAAATAGGTAATGGCCTTTGCAAAGATTAGACATGTCATGATTGCGCGCACCGATAGTCCATTTCTGGTCTGGCTACCCAGATCCTTTACTTGATCGGTGCCTGTGGCTTCGCCCATAAGATGTCCCAGATCAAGGCCAGAGAGCTTCACATTGTCCTTTGTCTTGTATTCCAGTTGTTCGGCGGCAGATTCAAAGAATTCGAAATGCGAAGCAAAGAACTCGATCCGTCGCATTAAATCGTCGGAAATGGGGATCTGCACAATTTCCCGATTGATTTGATCCAGTTCCTGCTCGGTAAATATGATAGATTCGGGAACCATCTTTTCTGGCGATATCCCGGCTTCGATGCGCATCAATAGATCGCGAATGAATCGAGTATTAAAATGCAGAGCATGCACAACAACGTCGATGCGATCTTGCAGAGCTTCGATCACCTGATAGGTGCCTCCGCCAGCATCGTCGTTTGCCGTTAAATACCAGGCCGCCTCGGGACATTCGTAGATCTGGTCCAGAACTTCGGCGTAGTTATCGGCAAGGACAGTTAGCAAGGCGGACTGAGTTCGCGTGGGAATACGGTTGTATTCGTCTATGATCTTTACGCGCATTCCCAGCCATCGACGCCAGGAAATGCGCACTTCCTCCATCGATCCTGCTTTCATCAAATCGGAGGGAATCGGATTTCCCAGAAGATCGGTAACTGTCATTTCTGGCTGCCCGTGTTGAATGGACCGACGTATTTCGGTAAGCGAGTAACCGGCCAGCACACCCATCAGTATAGCGCTTGCGGTTTTCCCGCGACCGGGCCCCCCGACGAAAAGGCAGCGGCGTCGCACAGCGAGGGTCAGTAATGGCAGTAAAACAAAGCTCGAATAGCTCTGCGCCGTGGGCAGAGTAAAATTCGTTTTCTGGTCTCCGATCTGAAATGTGGTCGGAGGAACTTCGTTGTATTCGATGTCGTAAAAAGGAGAAATGATGGCATTGTTAACAATCCAGAAGTACGCCTGACGCAATTTGTCGTCGAGGCCGCTGGCTGCTGTATCGGCAGAGTTGTCCACGGCGGCCGGCCCTTCGAATAATCGAGCCACATCAAAAGACGTGGAAGCCGACTCCTTGGGCGGACGCGTGGGCGATGACGATACCTTCTGAAACTCTTTCTTATTAGATTTGTCGGCCATAAGCAGACTGAAACTGCGGCCTTCAAATCGTCCGGTCAAGGCAGAAAATGCCCCGCCCTGCGCGGATCAGTCCTGGTATAACCTCAGATCTTTGGTCAGCTCTTCGAACTGAATGCCATCCTGTACATAGGTTCGATGGAAATCGCTGAACGATTGGCCCTCGAGAACTGCCTCTCGGTACCCGGAGTCGCCCCAGAGGTAGTCGGTAAAGTAGTGAGCCCCGCGGCGCTGGAACTGGAACTGCCAGTGTAATCGATGAAGTATTTTCATATATTCGAAACCAGTGCGAATGGGATCGAACTCATAGGAGCGTGGAATGATCTGAATTCCACGGCAGGTCTGCCCTCGGTACAGCGATGCAGTGGGAGTGAACACGGCCCGGGCAAAACTTACCCCGGGCAGATTCAGTTTTCGCAGCTCCTGCAGAACGGCGTCGGCATCCATCCAGGGCGCCCCGGAATAAACAAAGGGACGGGTGGTCCCTCGGCCCAGGCTTACATTGGTGCCCTCAAAGAATACAACACCCGCATAGACCAGAGCGGTTTCCAGGTCCGGAATATTCGGAGACGGATTGATCCAGGCCCTCTGCAATGCAATGTCTGCATCCTCGCGCTCGTAGTTCTTCACTTCTAGAATCGATAACCGAAGGTTTCTGTACCTGGACTGAGCCATGTACAGCGCGTATTCGCCCATGGTCATGCTGTACAGATAGGGAACCGGAGCCAGACTAACAAAGCTTTCATACCCGCTACGCAAGTAAGGTCCCGTAGCTTTCCAGAACCCATACGGATGCGGTCGGTCCAGAATTACGATTTCGATATTACTGGCTTCTGCCGCCTCCATCAAATAGGTCAGCGTGGAGATGTAGGTATAGCAACGCACCGGAAGGTTCTGTATATCTACGACAATCATGTCCAGGCCTTCCAGCTGATCGGCCCGCGGCTTTCGCGTAGTCGAGTAAAGACTTAACAAAGGAATGCCGTATCGCCCCTCGGTGCGAATGCCACCGGGTAAAAATTGGTCTTCATGGCTATACAGTCCATGCTCGGGTTCCAGAATTAAGGAAGGTCGTACACCAGCCTGCATCAATAAATCCAGATCCGGGATAAGGTTTCTATTCAATCCGGTAGCATTGGTGAGCAGCGCAAACGATTTGTTGCGCAACAATCGGAAATCATCTATTTCAAGAATATCCAGGCCCGAAAGCACACGACCCTGCCGACGGATGGGCAGTAAATCTGACTCCTCCTCGGGCTCGGGCACATCCGAATCAGATAAGGTAAATAGTCGAATCCTTACCCCGTCTCTATGCTGAATGTCAAGAATGGAATGCTCAAGTCCTGGATACAACGGACCGGTGGAGCAAGACCCGTAGCAAGAGGTGATGACCGCAGCCAGCAATAGGATATAGGATGAATACCTTCTCATGATCGGGTTATGGGTAGTACTATTGTCGGTTAGGCCGGGGTCCAATCCGAGAGGATCAACACAGAGAAAAGCACACAACAGAAAGATGCTTGACAAAAAGGCAGTATCGCTTAATTAAGTGCCATGTCCGGTCGTAATGGGAACCTAAGTTTTGGCTCTGGGACCGATAATCCGGACGGCCTTCAGCTCAAGCTTACATTTGATGAAGATACAAAGACCGTTTACGGCGAGTATCGTTGCCCCGAAAAATTCGTGGGCGAGCCCGATCAAGTGCATCCAGGTGTTCTTTCTGTAATACTGGATGAAACAATGGCGCGTATCAACGATGCCATGAACTTCGATACCGTTACCGGCGAGCTAACCATCCGCTACCTGCAACCCGCAAAAGTGGGCGAAAACCTTTATCTGCGTGGCTGGTTTGTGAAAAAGAACCGTCGAGTGGTAGAGAACCGCGCTGAAATCGAGAATGAAATCGGTAAGATTGTAGCGCGGGGCAAAGGCAAGTATATAGAAAGAGAAGAAGAGTAATTATTCTCTTCCAGATAGCCGGGCGCTGCTGCTGCGCCGGGATTGCTCAATCAGCTCATCCACGGACAATCCTTCCTTCTTCAATATTTCAAATTCCTTCTCCAGATTTGTATCAAAGATACCGGGATCATCGGCCCCGACGATGATGGGAAGTCCCCTGGACACAAACCGATGCACGGGATGTTGCCGGACCGCGGCAATGCGATAATTAGAAGTAGGGCATACCTCAATCACAGCATTCGTTTTGGCAATGCGGTCCATTAGTGAATCCTGAAAATACCGGACTTTTGCAATGTGGGCATCGGTGTATTCGACGGCCACTGTGGCATCGGGATCGGTATGCTGCATCTCATCCAATCGCTCCATTTCTTCCGCATATTTGCTGTCCGGAAGACTGATGGTCAATCCGGTATCCAGTTCAAACTGAAGCTG
>JAGRNC010000008.1 GCA_020440935.1 Leptospiraceae bacterium
GTGCATTTCGCCAGTGGCCACTACGTAATCGTCCGGATCCGACTGCTGCAGCATCATCCACATCATTCGAACGTAATCGCCAGCAAATCCCCAGTCCCGTCGGGCGTCCAGGTTCCCCATGCGAAGGGTTTCCATCATTCCTGCGCGGATCTTTGCAACTCCAAGGGTGATTTTCCTGGTTACAAAGTTCTCGCCCCTTCGCGGCGATTCATGATTAAAAAGAATGCCGTTGGAGGCATGTAGTCCGTAGGATTCGCGATAGTTAACGACGATCCAGAATCCGTACAGCTTGGCTACAGCGTAAGGGCTTCGTGGATAGAAGGGCGTCTTCTCCGTCTGCGGGACTTCCTGGACTTTTCCATAGAGCTCCGAAGTGGAAGCCTGGTAGAATCGTGCTCGCAAGCCAGTATCTTTGATGGCGTCCAGCAGTCGCAGTGTACCCACCGCATCCGCTTCGGCTGTGTACTCGGGCACTTCGAAGCTAACCTGGACGTGCGACTGCGCAGCCAGATTGTAAATCTCGTCGGGCTCCACTTTCTCCAACACCCGATTCAAGTTGCTGGAATCGGTGAGATCCCCATAATGCAGTTTCATATTCGGATGATCGTGTAGATGTTCGATCCTTTCCCGATTAAACAGACTGGCTCGACGCACAATTCCGTGCACTTTGTAGTCTTTCTCCAGCAATAATTCGGCAAGATAGGAGCCGTCCTGGCCGGAAATTCCTGTAATGAGCGCTGTTTTGGACATTCTAAGTTCCTCTAATCTCCGCGATAGTGGCGGGAATGTCTCCCGCTAACCTATGTTGCCAGAAATTGGTGGCAAAGGTGTCTGACAAGCAGGTTCGGAATTGTCGCTGGACTACCGGATTCACAAAGTTGAGGCCACCGGCTAAAGCTCCTCCAGTCCTCTTAGTACTCGGTGAAGGTCACCAGACAGGACTGAGAACTGGAAGATCCGTAAGTGCACTGACCGGTATAAAATGCTCGATTTCCGATGGGGCTGGCCGCCACAAGAGTCGTTGTCACATAGTTGGGGTCGTAGCCCGGAAGCAGACCAATCAAGGTCGAGGTATCAAAACAGGTCGCTTCTGGAGGGCTCAGCGCAGCCACTTGATTATTCAATAAAGCCAGGTCAATTTTTTCGTAAGCGCTGTAGGCACCTGCGCCCATATTAGTCACTTCGCTATCGGAGAGTCCCAGGGTCCCGGTGAATTCCGAATAGAGAGCATTCTTGAAACTACCGGAATCCACCTGGTACCGGTAGGAATCCCATTGCGCCTGAGAAGGAAAGATAGTGGCCGTTACGGCGGCGCTGGGGCTTGCAATATAGCTTTGCAGCCTGGTAACAGTAGTCGGGCAGGAGCCGGAAAGCGAGAGCTCAGAAATGAGATCGAGGGCCTTCTGAAACCGCAGCACAGAGTACTGAAGGGCAGTGTTGTAATCGTCGAATCCATATTCCCCAGCTTTACTACATTGGCCAGACGGAATAGCACGGAAATTGGCAGTATAGTTGCTCGCGCCGACCTTTTCGATCTGAATACAAACTCCGGCCAGACCTGCCGCAAAGAACTGTATATCCAGTAAATTCTTGATCTGGTCCACCTGAGATTCTGCGGAGCATTGCAGGGTCGAAATGCTGAGAACGACGGAAGACGCGAACACCCGAAATTTTTGTCCCGCCACATGCATCTCCTAGAAGCTCCACCGCATCCCGAATTCCAGAGCCGAAACTTCTTCCTCAACGCCCAGAATCGGTGCAAATACACTGGAAGTCAGAGCAATCTGCAGATTTGTATTTCCCTGGTTTGGATCCACGGAGTTAAGACGCAGCGAATCTATCGACTCCACTGCGTAATCGGCGCTTTCGCCGTGAATCTTTACAAAGACATCCAGAGACTCCCGAACTGCATAGTAAGCACCTATCTCCACTATCTTGCCCTCAATGCGATATCGGAAATGCGAAATTGATTGGTCCCTTAGAAATCCAAGATTGTTGTATAGTACATTCCTCTCAGAGTCGTATGCAAGATCCCCGTACAAGCGGTATTTGTAGAGCCCGATCTCCAGATCCAGGGGCCACTGCTCCAGCGGGTTGTATAGAACTCGAAATCCCCAGATCGGTCCCTTGCTCCGAAGAAACATGCTGGCCTCTTCGTTGGCCAGATATAGGGAGGGACCGTTTGTGCTCGTGCCAGATTGCTTGGACGATGCAATGGCATCCTGCTGCATAGATCGGTAGCCGAGGACTGGATTTAACCTAATCTTTGCATACTCCGGTGATTTCCAGGGCTGCCCGGCTAAACCGAGGATCTCCTGTAGATCGGTGCGATAGCCAATCAGGACATCTCCGGAGCTTCGTATGGCGCGACCGAATTGGCCGGCGCCAAATCCAGATTTAAGATGACTCACGCTAAAATCGGAAAGATCGCGACCCGCCTCCAGCACGTAGTATTCCGGTGCATAACCGGCGGCGCTTCCCTCTAATTCCAAGAATAGCATATCCCAGATAGGGAAAGCCATACCCAGACCAACGACTCCTGCGCTCGGTTCACTCGCTTGAACACTGGTCTTCAAATCTCCGTTAAAAGCGTTGATCAGCGCAAACCTGGATTGGAGCAGGAGAGGTAGCAAATCAAGTTCGGCGCTGCCCGCGAAGATCCATGCTAAAGGGGCATTCCGGGCCAGCCTATCCGCCTTTTTCTGCTCCGCCGTTTTTTGGGCTTCCTCTTTCTTGCGCTGCTCCTCTGCCAATCGGGCCTCCTCGGCCTTCCGGGACGCTTCTTCCTGGGCCCTTTTTAGCTCTTCTTCCTGTTTCTTGCGTTCCTCTTCGGCCTTTCGCTTTTCCTCTTCTTCCTTGCGGCGCTTTTCTTCTTCGCGCTTCTTTTTTAATGCATCCTGTTGCTGGCGATAAGCGTCGCCATACAAGACTCGCTGAATGCTGGATTTGGGAATCGTCTGATTGCCGTTAGTGGTTCTGATGGAGATGCTGGTTTCAGACTGATTCAGGATATGGCCGTCAATCTCCTGACCGGAGCGCAGAATGATGGTGTCCGCCAATAGGGGCCCGGAAAAGAGCAGCCAGACTAGAACCGCACCAAAAATGCCCGCCGCATTCGACGAAAGTTTATCTGGCGAGTTGGAGCGCTTCACGGTTGCCCTGTTCTATGCGACGAAACCCAGGTCCGTCAAGCGAAAACGACGTTCAGTCGAGCGCCTAAATATGCATCATTTCCCTGCTTCCAATCCCAATGACATTGAAGCCGATGTCGTGCAGTTTAGCTGCATCCAGCCACAATCGTCCGTCAAAAACGAATGCAGGCTTTTCCATGGAGTCAAAGATTCGCTTGAAATCCAGGTTCTGATACTCTTTCCAATGTGTCAGAAGAATCAGACTGTGCGCCCCCTCGCAGGCACGATAGACATCTTCCTCGAACGATAAATCGCCTTCGATGTCTTTCAAATCCCATTTTGCATTTTCCAGGGCTTCTGGATCGTGAATCACAACCTTAGCCTTTTCTTCCAGTAATTTGAGCGTTACATTGAAAGCGGGAGTTTCCCGGGTGTCGTTTGTATCTGGTTTAAATGCAAAGCCAAGAACGGTTTGCTTCTTCCCTGCAACCGTGTTGAACTGAGTTTCCACAATACGTTGAACGAATCGACTCATCTGGTAGTCGTTCATATCGACAACGCTTCGCCAGTAGGAAGCGACATCGGTCAGCCCAAATGTTTCGCAGATGTAGCTGAGGTTCAGTATGTCCTTTTTGAAGCATGAGCCGCCGAAGCCGACGCCCGCCTGCAAGAATTTTGGACCGATTCGCGAATCCATTCCAATGGCCTTGCTGATCTCCGATACATCTGCCCCGGTAGCTTCGCAGAGCGCAGACACACTATTAATAGAAGATACTCTTTGAGCCAGAAATGCATTCGCCACAAGTTTGGAAAGCTCGCTGGACCATACATTCGTGAGTAGAACCCGCTCCGACGGAACCCATTGTCGATAAATGTTTGCCAGGGCCTCGCCGGCCGCTTCGCCATCGGCTCCGGGCTCATTTCCGATGAGCACCCGATCAGGGCTCAGAAGATCCTGTATGGCGGTTCCTTCCGCCAGGAATTCCGGATTGGAAAGGACGCTAAATTTCTTTCCTTCGGTTCCACTGTGCAGAATCCTGGAAATTGCCTCAGCAGTCTTCACCGGCACCGTGCTTTTTTCAACGATTATGGTGCCGCTTCGTGCATGTTTCAGAATGTCCCGGGCGGCGAGTTCCCAAAATCGAAGGTCGGCCGCTCGACCCGATCCCTGTCCGTATGTCTTTGTCGGTGTATTTACGCTCACAAAAATAATATCAGCCTGGGCCAGTAATTCGGGTGAAGCCAACTTGAAATGCAGATTCTTTCCTCGGCGACGCTCCACCATGTCCTGTAGACCCGGCTCGTATACAGGAAGCTGATCCGAATTCCATGCGTTGATACGATCCTGATTGAGATCCACGACCGTAACATTAATGTTTTCACATTTTTCAGCAATGACCGCCATGGTGGGCCCACCGACGTATCCTGCGCCCAGACATAAAATCTCTTTTACTTCTCTCTGACTCATTACGTATCTCCGCGATTCCTGCAGGTGCCGATTTTTTTCCATTGGGGATGTACGGCAAGCCCATGCCTGGGGTATTGGCCTGGGAGGTCCGCACCTTTCGGGGGGCTCTGGCACGGAACAATCCGGACAAAGGCCCTGGCCGGGGGATCCGTGCGTTTTACGTTGAAGCTGCATCGACAATGCCGAGGATGGAGCTATGGGAAGAATGCTTCTTGGAGTATTTCTACTTTTCTCTGCAACACTATGGTTGTCGCTCTCTAATATTGACCGACCGCTGGATCTACGGCATGACTGGCTCACAGCGCATACAACGATCAACCTGGAATATATGCGCCAGTGCGGGGTGTTTCGTAACGATGCGGCCAGTGTCCTTTTTTTGCCTTCTCCCGAACTTTCTTGCGGAGCCATCCGGAACTTGCCCGAACCAGGGAAGCGAATCTACTTGAGCTATCCCACAGTCTGGCTCATTGCTCTGTATCCGATCTACGAAGTGGCTCATGTGCTGGCGCCGGACCATACTCCGAATTACGTACTGTTACGCTGGATTGAGTTACTACTGGTGCGTTTATCCTTCATTTTTCTGATGATTCGTTGGGTCATGCATTCACTGCAGCTGTTGTTTCCGGCGATCAGGGGAAAAGACCGCATCTGGATGGCGCTAACCGGAGCCGCCATTGTCGATTTCTCCCCCGCCTTTCTGCAATTCACGCAGAATATCCTATTTACGGATATGGTAGTCCTTCCGTTGATTTTCGCGGCCGTTGAACTACTACATCGTTTTATACACAGAGGGGCTCAACTATGGGGTGGCCTTTTTCTTAGTTTGCTCCTTGGCCTGGCATCCGGCACAGACTGGTATGGTGCCATCTTTTCGGGATTCTCCCTGGCGCTCCTGCTCCTATTTCGCAGGCGAATGAGATTGTCCGCAGCCCTGTTTGCTATCATTGCCGCTGGACCGACGTTGGCTGCAATTCACTACATCAGCCAGATTCTGCTTTTTGATCCCGGACTTCACCAGATCATATCCACTGCTTCTCAGCGAACGGCCGTTGGAGGCGGATGGACCGAGAATCTCAGCAAGGCAATTTCCTATCTGCCCGACTATACACCTTTTGCCCGGAATCAATGGACCGGAATCGTATTGAGCTCCAGTGGACTGCTCGCCTTTGGCGCTCTGGTTCGCCGGGCGATTCGCAGCAAACGCATGGATATCTGGATCCACACAGCTCCCATCCTCTGCGCAATCATACACCTGGCTTTGTTCAGTCAGCATGCAGCCAAGCATGAGTTCTATGGATTAAAGTTCACGCCTTTGCTCAGTCTTGCATTAGCCAGTATTCCAGCCATTCTGGCTAATTGCAGAGCGATTCGTCCAGGCAGAATGGCCAGATGGGTTACCGGGATCATGGGCTTTGCAGTGATTCTGGGACTGCCCCAATGGAAGGAACACTATTGGAACCTTATTGGTCCACGGGCCCCCGTTATCGATCATCTAAGCATGGAATCCATGGGCCGGACCTTTAAAGAACGCAAGGTGTTTCTCGTTACTATTGCCCAAAAGCGAGTCGATGGCTACGTGCCCATGAATGCAGAAGGTTGGGCTCCGCCCATGTCCCTTGCCCTTGCGCAAAGGGAGGTCTACACTCTGGATCGGCTACTGCGCTATCGCAGAGCCATTCGCAGTAGCGCCTGGGATGAGTATCCCGTGATTCTTATTACACTGAACGACCAGGCTCTGGAAGCCTGCCCGCTGAAGTGGGAGACCTCCGACTGGCTTTTCTATGAGGGTCCGGCGGCGATTTGCCGCACAAGCATGTCTCCGGACCAGTACTTTCGCTGGTTGGATGAAAGAGGGCTGACACCGAACCTGCTTGACCCAAGTGGAAAATGAAGCCAATTGACCTTCAAAATGAAAATTCTTGTTACTGGTGGCGCCGGCTATATTGGAAGCCACACCGTTCAATCACTTCTAGAGAAGGGACACACTCCGGTGGTACTGGACAACTTGGTATATGGCCATCGTGACTTCTTGCGCCGGTTACAGATCAAGGATTTCTACGTCGGCGATATGGGTGATCATGCGCTGTTGCGACGCATTTTTTCAGAACACAAATTCGATGGAGTGATGCACTTCTCGGCCTTCGCCTATGTGGGCGAGTCTGTAACGCGGCCGGACCTTTATTATCGAAATAATGTAATGGCCACTCTGGAGTTGCTGGATCGCTGTCTAGAATCGGGGGTTCGAAGCTTTGTGTTCTCCTCTACTTGTGCAACCTACGGCGAGGCTCAATCGGAGCGCATAGATGAACAACATCCGCAGAATCCGGTCAATCCATACGGCCGTTCCAAATGGATGGTGGAGCAAATTCTAAAGGATTATGAGCATGCGTACGGGCTGAATCATGTAATCCTGCGGTATTTTAATGCATCCGGCGCGCATCCCAATGGCCTGATCGGCGAGGACCACGACCCGGAAACCCATTTGATACCACTGGTTCTGTACGCGGCCATGGGAAAGCGCGAACGGGTGCAGATTTTTGGAACCGATTACAACACCCCGGATGGGACCTGTATCCGCGATTACATTCATGTATGCGATTTAGCCGATGCTCATATACTCGGTTTAGAGAAGAGCCTCGAACAGAATAAGAGCTACATAGCAAATTTGGGCAACGGGAATGGATATTCAGTAAAAGAAGTAATCGAAGTGTGCAGGCAGGTCACCGGCCTACCTATTCGTGCCGACGAAGCCAAGCGTCGTCCGGGGGATCCGCCCCGACTGGTGGCATCAGCGGAGAAGGCCAGGACGGAACTTGGATGGAATCCGCAATATTCCGATCTAAAGACGATCATAGAGCATGCGTATGGATGGCACAGGAATCGACATGGCTAAGCAAAGAATCACGCGCAAATTTCTGCTCTATTTGTTCTTCTCCGGATTTGCCGCTCTTGTAAACTTTGCCTCGCGATTCCTGTACGAAACCATTCCGGGCGTAAATTTTGAGATTGCTGTGGCGCTGGCTTATCTGACCGGTATGATTGTGAACTTTGCTTTTAGCAAATGGATCACATTTCAGGCCGCTTCTTCCGGTCGATTCCGCCGAGAGGCTGTCAAATTTTTCCTGATAGCCTCGCTGGGACTCATTGTGACCGTGGCCATCTCGGCAGGGGCTCTGCGCTTTTTTGCATATGCGGCAGCTCGATGGAGCCAGGTGGTACCGTCGAATTTTGATGATGATATTCGTGCCGCCACTGCACACCTCATTGGAATGGGAGCCGGCCTAGTAATGAACTTTTTCGGACATGAAATGCTGTCGTTCCGTGAGACTGGCATTTACGATCGTCTGAAAGGAATTCTGATTCGGGATAATGACGATGAATGAAAATCTGAAAGTAGCAGTGATCGGCGGTGGTCCAGCGGGTATGTCTGCCGCCTATTGCCTGACCAGAGACGGAATCAACGATGTCGAAGTCTTCGAAGCCAGCGATTCTGTGGGGGGCCTGGCCAAGACCATCAACCTCTGGAATCAAAAAGTGGACATCGGCCCTCACAGATTCTTTTCCAGCGACAAAAGAGTCAATGAACTGTGGCTAGAAGTGGCCGGGCGCGATTACAAAATGGTCAATCGCCTGACTCGGATTTACTATAAGAAGAAGTTTTACTATTATCCCCTGAAGGCATTTAACGCTCTATTTAACCTGGGCATCTTTCAGGCAGTCCTATGCGTCCTCAGCTATGCTCGACAACGAATTTCTCCAAGCCCTGAGGATGGTTCGTTTGAGAACTGGGTTACGCGAAGATTTGGAAAAAGATTGTTTCGTATCTTCTTCAAGACCTACACAGAGAAGCTCTGGGGCATACCTTGCGAGACGCTGGATTCGGATTTCGCGGCCCAGCGAATTAAGAAGCTTTCGCTATATGAAGCAATCAAGAATGCGCTCTTTCCATCCAAAGAGCAAAAGCATAAGACTCTGGTAGATCAATTTGCGTATCCGCTGGGCGGAACAGGCTCGATTTATCAGCGAATGGCCGATGCTGTTGAAACGAAAGGCGGAAAAGTCCATTTGAAGTCGCCGGTGAAACGAGTTATCCAGAAATCTGGCACCGCCACAGGCCTGGAATTGGAGGATGGTACGGTCAAGGAATTTGATCACATCATTTCGACAATGCCACTTACGCTCATGGTAAACCGACTACCCGAAGTGCCGCAGGACATACTCGATCGTACCGCGAAATTGAAGTTTCGCAACACAATCATCGTTTTCCTTAACATCGATGCGGTGGATCTGTTTCCGGATCAATGGCTTTATGTGCACTCGCCGGAACTCGATACCGGCCGAATCACCAACTTCCGAAACTGGATTCCAGAAATTTACGGCGATGAGAAAACTACGATTCTGGCTATGGAACTCTGGTGCTACGACGAAGATCCCATTTGGAGCGAATCTAGCGAAAAGCTCATCGAACAGGCTTCGCAAGAAATTCGAAATACGGGCCTCATTGGAAAAGCAGAAATCCTGGGCGGTCATGTTTATCGAATCCCCCGATGTTATCCTGTATATGACACAGGTTACAAAGAGAATCTAAAGCCAGTGGAACAATACCTGGAGAGCGTACGAAATCTGCACGTCATTGGGCGATACGGTGCCTTCAAATACAACAACCAGGATCATAGCATCCTCATGGGCATGCTTGCCGCAGAGAACATTGCTGAAAGCAAGAGCCATGACCTCTGGGAGATCAATACGGATTACGAGACCTACCAGGAATCCTATGTGATTACGGAAACCGGACTTAGCAAGCAGGGCTGAGGTCCTGCGGCCGGGGGCGGCAACATTCCAGACTACTGTGTGAATCTGCCAGAGGCTGTGCAACCGGGGAACGCCTTCTAGAATGCCTTTTCACAAAATCCATTCCTGGAGTGGCACCATGAGACAACGTTTCTACATGATCGCGCCTATACTTCTGTTCCTGGCCACTCTTCCTTTCTCCCTTCCTACCATACATAGCCCATTGAATCTTCGATTCGATTGGCTCACCGCCCACACCATTATATCTCTCTCATTCTACAAAAAGTGCTCACCTGCTCCGTATCTAGGAGCATCCATTATGATGGGGACCGGCCCCGAGCTCGATTGCAAATCGCCGATGAGGGCTGAACCCGATCAAAAACCGGTGTACTTGAGCTATCCCAGCGCCTGGCTTGATGTACTCATTCCTTTCCGGTCCTGGCTGATATCTAAAGACCTGAATCAAACGATTGTTCGAATTCGCTGGTTCACGCTGCTTGCAGTTCGTCTACTGCTCATTGCAGCACTTTTAGGAATTACCCTGCAGTTTACATCGGGAACTACGGACTCTTTCACCAGGTACCTGCTTTGCGTTGCAGCGAGCATTCCTGTGGTTTTCAGCCCCGGCTTCCTGCACTTCTCGCAGAATACCTATTTCGCCGATATTGTCACAGTTCCGGTGACTCTAATTCTTCTTTTTCGTTTTGCCAGCGAAAATACAACCCGGTCGTTCTCCTCCAGAATCATTGATTTCTTTCTAGGTTGCGCGGCGGCCAGCATGGCCTGGCTCGGCGCCCTGGCCGTGCTGGTGGTCATCGGCCGAGGTGTGGCATCGGCAATCAGACAAAAACTGTGGGCTCAATTCTTTGCCCGCTACACTGGATTGATCCTCGGTGCGGTTGCTGCAGCGAGCTTCTATCTCTATCAGGTTGCGCTTTTCGATCCAGAGCTCAAACAGATACACGGAACTTTTCTACAACGTCTGGAAATGGGAGCTCCGGATGGAACGGCCAGTTTTGGGGATTTTTTGGGCGGATTTGCGGCGCACGCCAATGGGTTCGCCGGATGGAGCCCGCTCAACCGGCTACCTCTAGTATTTCTGGTTGGATGCGTCGCTATTCCACTGTGGATATTTATCCGAGGCAACCGACGCCAGAAGAAGATCTTACTACTGATATGGTTGCCACCGACTCTGCACCTTCTGATATTCACGCAACATTCCTACATTCACGATTTTTCCCCTTTTAAATGGGTCGGAGTCTTCATTTTGTGCGGAGTATTTCTATTTTCAAACACTCTCCGGTATTTACAAATTTTTATCAATCCTCGACCGGCCGCAATCCTGGTACTTGCAGCAATGATTGGAATCGCTGCGCATTCCGATCCGGGCAAACGCCTGCGAGTATACTCGCTCTTTTCGGAGGAAACAGCCGAAGCAGCCTGGTCGCACGAACGGTTGGTTAAGACCCTGGGAGGTTCGGATCGGGTACTGATTGCTTTGGACGAAGATTCAGAAACTTCGGGATGGCTGGGAACAAAACTGAGCGCCCTCCCCTGGCCTCCTTTGAACCTTGCCGCCGGGGGGAGGCAGATTTATACTCCGGCCTTACTACGATCATGGCTTCCGGTCTGGGCAGACGGAGTTACCCTCTCTTTGAAGCCGACGTTTATTGCATTTAGTTCTGAAATGCAGAGATCCGGCGATGAATGCGAAGGCAGATGGCATCCAACGAATATTAGGATTTTTCAAAGGGTGCTATACAGCTGCGAAGATGAGCGCACTATCCAGAGGTATATGGATACGACTTCGCAACTCTGATTGCGATTGATTTTCCCTGACTACCGACCGGCCCACTTTCGCAAATGCTCTATGGCGCTCCGGCCCATGGCCAGTACCGCTTCCCTCGCATTCCCGCCAATGTGCGGCGTTCCAATCAAATTTGGTAGTTCCAGCAGCGGATTCTCGCTTGCCGGTTCGCGCTGGTAAACGTCAATCGCCGCTCCCGCGATTCCTCCGGATTGCAGCGCCTCCGCAAGGGCGGGTTCGTTTACAACGCCGCCGCGACTGGTATTAATGAGGTAGGCATGCCGTTGCATCTGGGCCAGGAAATCGTGATTTACCATCTCCTTCGTTTGTTCGCTGAGGGGAACGTGCAGAGTCACTAGATCCGATTGACCAAGCAGAGTAATCATGTCTACTTGCCTGACCGAATAACGCTGGCAAGTATCCGATTTATCCAGAATGTCGCAAATCAGAATGTCGCATTCGAAGGGCTCGAGCAGGCGGATAAGATCTTCGCCCACAAAGCCACAACCGATTATGCCTATTGTCTTTCCAGAAAGCTGAAATCCACCGCTTTTGTCCCATTCGCCATTCTTGAGCTTCTGAGATGTAATGAACAAATTGCGGCTTAGGCCAATCATGAATGCCAGAGCCATCTCGCTCACGCTACGGCGGTTCACTCCACCGCTCCAGCCAAGTGGAATACCGCGACGCTGCAGCGCATCCTGATCTACATTGTCCAGCCCTACGCCGTATTTAGAGACAAACTTCAGGTCCGGCAATTGCGAAATGACAGCATCGGAGAGGGGGTCCGTCCCCACAATAGCCGCATCATATCCCCGCATAAATTCGACCAGCTGCTGGCCCTTAAGGATATGGCCCTCGCGATTTAGATGGGCTTCCGGGAATAACTCCAATAGCTCAGCTACCAGGGTTTCGTTCTTGCAGAAGCTGGGAGATGTAACGACAGGACCTAACATTTAGCTAAATTTGGCCGACCAGTGCAAGCGTCACGAATTTTCCAGAGATCTGGGCCCGTGGCATGGAGCTACGCGCTAAAGGGAATAACGCCATTCGATTCCAATATTGGTTCCTCGCTGGACATCCGAAGCTTTGAACATTGGTCCCAGCACGGTGCCAAACAAAGTGCCTTTGATGTATTCGCCTATGTCCAGATCGTTCGAACGCACCTGCACCGCATGGTAACGGAACGTTGCTTCGGTTCCGTAGCCTCCTACATAGGCATAGAATCCCTGCCCCAGGGGAAAAAGAAAGCGAAAGGATCCTGAGGTTCCATTGCCGGATGTACCCGCCTTGATGCCCTGGCTTCGATATTCTGAAAAATACTCCCTGGATACACTGTAAACGTATTGGTTCATCTCGGTAGTCCCAGAAAATCGAAAGTGCAGGATCTCACCTTCGATCGTTGGGGCATGCGATGCCAGCCAGTCCGGCAGGTATGCGTAATCCGGTCGATACTCAAAGCCGAGCCCTGCAAGCGGACCATAGACCTTGGAAGCGCCGCCTACGGGTTCATTGACTATCTTTAGTTCCGAGATCAGCGAAAAGGATTCGTAGATCGTCTGCGAGACCTCGCCATAGGTGCGAGCATCCCTGTAACCGGCTAGCAGGCGCACATTCCAATTCGCATTATACCAGAGATCGTAACCGAGCTTTAGTTCCCAGTCCTGCCATCGAGCCCGACTGATACTCTGGAAACCGGGCCCGGTAATCTCGCCAGGATCAATTTGCATATTATTGGCGTTGAAAGAACGTCCCTGACCGCCTTCGAACACCGTTCCAGAGCCATCGATTCCGCTGTAGCGAAATTCGGCAGCAGCGTAATATCGGTTCAGATGATAGCGAGCGTACAGCTGCTCATTGTGTCCGTTCTGGGAATCAAGGTGATCCGAGGTAAAATACTTCTTATCTGTGATTCGCCCAATAAAGGAAAAACGATTCGCCTGATTTACCAGAAACCAATCGTTATTAGCTGTTCCTATTCCCAGGCCAACCTGCAGTTCGTTGTTGGATTTCTCTGAATCCCAGAGCAACCTCTTGGGAGCGAATAATCCCAGGGACAGATTAAACCAGGAATCGGAATCCGCAGTTTGTGTATCTTGATTATTGCTTTGATTATTATTCTGATTCTGCTGTTCTTGCAGTTTTTGCTCCTGCTCCCGGCGGATGCGTTGCTCTTCGGCCTGGCGAGCCGCCTCTTCGCGAAGGCGTTGTTGCTCTTGTTGTTGCTTGAGCTCTTCCTGTCGCTTCCGCTCCTCTTCGGCAGGATCTGGAAATTCGCCATACAGCACCCGAGCCACCTGGGACTTCGCGATGGTTCTGAATCCTTCGGATGTACGAATCGTAATGGAACCGGTATTCTGATTTACGATATGGCCCACAACTTCCTGACCATTGCGGAGAAGGATCTTATCCGCCCATATGGGGCTGGCTATCAAAAGGAAAGCCAGAATAAGAAGGCCCCGACGAACATGAATACGAATTGTTAGGCTCTGCATATACGTTCCAGGCGAATGTAAGTTAGGAGGTAGGCGATTCAATCAAGTTTGGGTTTGTATTTTTTGCCATTGCCGGCGAAAAACTTGAACTCCATCCGCAAAACTTACGTCCCACGGTTCCCTGATTCAATCCGAATACACTTCTATTGAAGGCTCGTACAGAGAATAGTAGATCCCACGTTGGCGCTGCCGTACACGCATCGGCCTAAAAAGAAGATTGGATCCGCCGAGCTGGCTCCTGCGGCGGTGTATACGGGATCTACCAATTGATCCGCCACCCAGCCCGGAATTTGAAGATTCAAAGCACTCTGAATAGCTGATTGGCAGGGTGGATCGGACTGTGCCAGAGCATAGCTCTCTACAAGAGAGAGCTTAGATTCGTAATCCGTCAAGTTCGGCGTACCGGCCAGGGATATTTCAGTCTGTGCATCGACGCTGGAGAACCCGGCTCCGGTAAGGACTGTGTTGATTCGGGCGCTGGTTTCCCGAGGTCCATCCACCACCTGGAAGCCGACGAGTTGGGCAAAGTTCGCGGTGGAAACTAGAACAGGGTTTGTCGCCGGTGAGGCAATGTAACCCTGCACAGCTGTTATGGTGGCCGTGCAAGATGTGGGGGCGGTTTGCTGCAGAAATGCTTCGACTTGCACCAGCCGGTCCCTTTCCTGGCTAACGTACGCTTGATAGTCTGCCCCAAAATAGCCGTACTGATTGCAACCAGCCGGAGGAATTGGCTTAACCTCCACCTGAAAATCGTTGGCGCCCGGGCTGCGTATAAAAGCGCAATCGCCAGGCTCCTCAAATAGCAGGGCAACAGGAAGAAAATCCGATATCTGTTCATTAGCTGGCTGCTCTAGAAACGGCGAACAGTGCGCAAGAATACTCAGTGCGATCAGAATTGAGAATCTGAAAAATCGTTTCGTTAGACCAGGACCTTCAAGGCCGGCGTAACGTTCGAAAAACCATAAAGCCCGGATACCGACCGCCGACCTCGACTGCGAAGAAAGCAATGAATTAGTACGCCGCATCATAATCTGTGCTCCCATTGAATTCGCATATAGGTTCCACGATGGACTTCTTTCACCGTCAAGAATCCGCTAAAAATCTTCGGTAAGATTAGCGACCTTAGCTTCTCGCCCAGACTGGAATCATCTGTGATGTTATAATAATCTTTTCCCTTAAATAGAATTTCGGAGCCAAAGAAGCCAACATGCAAAGTCAAATTGTATGGTAAGGAAAACACCAACCCCAGGCTGCCCTGGCCACCGGTACCAAAATAATCGGTGGTGTTCGCGCCCTGTTTTCCGAATCGGGCACCGTACAGAAGAGATGCGCCGCCCGATAAGTACGAATATTCAAATACTCCGGAAGACTGCTGATAAAGGGCCTCCCATTCCAGCAATGGAATCAACCAGGCGTATTTGTCCGGGGCCAAATCCGACGGAATGCGATAGGTACCGCGAAATCCAATTAGCGGCCCTTTCATCTCGGTGAAGCTTCTGAAGTTAAAAAACCGGTACTGGCGATCGGCGGTAAGAGTGAACAGTGCAAACGATTCGTAGTCCAGATCGGCCAGGCTGTCGCTGCGGTGCATGCCAGCCAGGAAATCGAGCTCCCAATCGCCCCCATAAAGAATTCTGTATCCCAGCAAGAATCTGCCTTCTTCCCAGCGCATTCGATTGTATTGCAGAGTACCCAGATCGGCGAAATCTCCAAAAACTCTTTCCACATTGTCGATCGTCAGATTCTTTTGCGGTCCTGCGCGCAGAGCGGCCGCATCCCCGTTCTGGCGACTTACCGAAGCCCGTAGTTGCACAAAGTATCTATTGATTCCGTATTCCAGGTCGCCCGTTAGATGCCATCCTGATCGGGGCTCTACCGCGCGCTGCGTAAAGCCCTGCGATGAGGCAAAAAAGACATCGAATTTTCGGAAAGTCGCGATTTGCTCAGTACCCAGCCAATCATGGTTGATGGTTCCGGTGCTCAGTCCTGCTTTTAATGCGTGACCCTCTAAGTTAGGATCCCAAACATACCCGGAGAATTCGCGGGGCAAGAAATGCGAATACCATGCGCTATCCGAGGGATCGCCGGAATGATTGTCGGGCTCATTATTCCGTTTGTTTTGTTCCTCTTCGGCTTTGCGCCTGGCTTCTTCTGCCTGCCGCTGCTCTTCGGCGATGCGATCCAGTTCTTGTTGCTTTCGCAGCTCCTCGGCCTTTCGCAATTGCTCCTGCCGCTGGCGCTCTTCTTCCTGTTTTCTTCGTTCCTCTTCCGGATCCGGAAAATCGCCGTATAGTACCCTGGTTATTTGTGCCTTGGAGATATTTTGTACGCCATTGCGCGTACGGATCACCACTGCGTTCTGGTTTTGGTTGATAATGTGGCCTGTAATTACCTGGCCATTGCGGAGAATAATCTGATCGGCTAGCAATGCGCGGGGAAAGACCCATAGAACTGCTACAATTGCGCAGAAATATAGCAGTTTTGACGTTTTACTGGCGATTTTCATGACCTCTTGAGGCAAACAAGCGGACGAATTAGACGCCAATTAGATTGGATTTGTTCAACCTGTCTAAGACTTTTCTCGCCGTGGCCGAGCTCGCTAATTGGCTTCCCGGTCCGGTATCCGATTGGGTGCCCTAGGCCGCGTATTTCTTCGCAAAATCCGTGAGCGTTATAGGCTTAATTTTGCTGGCATTACCGGCAGTCCAGAACGACTGAAATCGCGCAGCGCAAACTTCTTCCATGGCTTTAATGGCGGGTTTGAGGAACTTGCGCGGGTCGAATTCGGCGGGATCCTTTGCCATCATCTCTCGAACCGCCGCTGTCCATGCAAGTCGCAGATCGGTATCGATGTTTACCTTTCGCACTCCGGATTTGATTCCTTTCTGGATCTCTTCCACCGGCACACCATAAGTCTCGGGGATAGCGCCGCCAAATTCGTTGATCTTCTTTCGCAGCTCTTCCGGAACCGACGAAGATCCATGCATTACAAGATGCGTATTGGGCAGCTTTGCATTGATTTCCTGGATTCGCTTGATTACCAGAACCTCGCCGGTGGGCTTCTGTTGAAACTTGTAGGCTCCGTGACTGGTGCCAATGGCTACTGCCAGCGCATCGACGCCGGTTTCTTTGACGAATTGTTCGGCTTCGGATGGATCGGTGAGTAATTGTTCGCGGCTCAGAGTGCCCTCAAAGCCATGACCATCTTCTTTGTCGCCGGTAAGAGTTTCCAGGGATCCCAGGCATCCAAGCTCTCCTTCTACGCTAACTCCCAGGCTATGAGCCACCCGAGTTACTTCGCGAGTGACATCCACGTTATACTGGAAATCGGATGGAGTTTTCGCATCTTCTTTGAGCGAGCCGTCCATCATTACGCTGGTAAATCCGATTCGGATAGCAGAATAGCAGGTAGCCGGGCTGTTGCCATGGTCCTGATGCAATGATATGGGAATATTGGGCCAGGTTTCCTCTGCAGCGACGATCAAATGGCGGACAAAGTTTTCGCCGGCATAGGACCGGGCTCCGCGACTGACCTGCAGAATGACCGGACTATCGGTCTCGGAGGCGGCATTCATAATGGCCAGCACCTGCTCCAGATTGTTTACGTTGAACGCGGGTATTCCGTATCCATTCTCCGCTGCATGATCTAAAAGCAATCGCATGGGCACCAGTGCCATAGCCTACCTCCGGGAAATTATTCCATCGTCAAATCGCTTCGACGATGGAAACTACGGTTTTGGGGCTCCCTGGCTTCTGGTAAAGCAGATTTCGATCAGGAGGCGTCGGCGGCCCGATCGTATCGTACCACACATGTGTCGCAATAATCGCGGCTGATTAGTCCAAATCGAATGGCCTGAGCAAATAGAAAACAGGCAGCACAAAAACCGATGCTAAACTCAAGAAAAGAGAAAAAGGCCAGCACGCCCAGGACCGATTGTGCAGCCAGGGTTTGGCCCAGAAGCAGAAGAATGAGCGCAGAAACGGTGAATGCCGTTCCCACAAATTGGGCAAATCGCTTGGGTGCACCCGCGGTCCACTTTGGCGCTGGCTTGATAATCCGCAGCAATCGTCCCGCTAAAAAGGACTGCACCGAAATCGAAGGCCCGTAGA
>JAGRNC010000898.1 GCA_020440935.1 Leptospiraceae bacterium
CGTAGGCATCCCGAACCGGATCGAGACCCGCCTTGAGCCGTGATTCACGGGCCGAAACGCCGACCAGTTCGACTTCGGCGCCGGCCAGTTCCGGAGAGCTTGGCAGCAATTGCAGGCGCTCGCGTCCCGTTTCCACGATCACGTCCTGGGCCGGGGCGTTCCCGACCAGGAGGTCGTAGATGGTGTACTCGAGGTCAGTCTTCTCGATGCCGAGTGATGATGTCGCGTTTCCCTGGGGATCGATATCCACCAGCAGCACCCGGTAACCGCCGGCCGCCAGCGCCACACTGAGGCTGACTGCCGTGGTCGTTTTTCCGACTCCGCCTTTTTGATTCGCCAGCGCGATAGTTATGGCGCTCCGGCGCCCGGCCGATGGCCGCGCGCTCTCTCGAATCAATGGTGACCTCCCAAGGGTGCGAATCGAAGTTGCGGGATGGCCAAAACAGGCCGGTCAACTCCGATATCCGGACATGTTAGCACCCAGCAGGTCCCTACTCAAGCCTTCGACCCCCGATTTCTTGTCGCCCGACTGTATCTTGCGCGCCACCTCTCGCGAAACATCGACACGGACGACGAAGCCACCCGCGTGAGCACGCAGGTGGCTGGAACAAGGTGGTTGCACTGAGATCTAGTTGTGGACACGAACCATCGTACCGAT
>JAGRNC010000899.1 GCA_020440935.1 Leptospiraceae bacterium
TCGCTCAGGAGCTTCTCGGCCTCTGCATCGCGATGAACCAGGTATCCCTCTTCGCTTAGTTCGTAGCCGCTCCGGGCAAAAACGGAAAAACTCTCATCGTTTTGCAGCGGAAAATGTGCCATGTCGGCAGAAGAATCATAAATGGGACGGTAGATCTTCCAGGGATGCAGTTTTTCCAATTCCACCGGCAAAAGCGCCGCAGAAGAGCGAGCATAAACCAGTTCCACGCATCCGTGCACTTCCAGGCCTCGCCGCAGGGTATAGGCAATCTGCACATGAAGCGCCGGACCATACTCCAGAGGATGCGTAAAATCCTCCAGACCCTGAGTTCCTGCCGATTGTAATAGCTCCAGCCGCTCCAGGATTTCCGGCGCCTCCAGGACCGAATGGTACAGCGCGGACACGCTGGGAGGGACGGAATCCTCTATGAGCCAGAATCTACGTACCGTCGCGGTTCCGCTCTTTTCAATAAGATAGGTTTGGCCGGGAGTTAAAGGGATTGGATCCTCTTTGCCCGAAACCGCAACAAATGGAACAAGCACTCGCCTGGCGTCTCGCTCCTGCGAAAAAGTGCGCAAATACGGAGCCGATTCAAGTAGCCCGGAGTAGACCAGCGAGCGACCATTTTCATCCTCAAGCTGTACGGCCGGGCGACACC
>JAGRNC010000900.1 GCA_020440935.1 Leptospiraceae bacterium
ATGGAAAGGCCCGGTATGCGATGGAATACTCTTCGCACGTTTTCTTCACAATGCGGCTGAGAGCGGGATAGTGCACATGGCAAATCCGACTGAATAGATGGTGCTCGACCTGGTAATTCAGTCCGCCCAGATACCAGCCTAGAATACGATTTCCGGGCGCAAAGTCCGCGGTGGTATGCACTTGATGCGTGGCCCAGTCTTCGGGAAGCTTGCCCGACTCGGAATCCGCTTCCGGAAAATCTGTGGCAGCGGTAGTATGCGCCAGCTGAAATACCACCGCCAGAGTGATCCCGGTAACAATGTGAATGGCCAGAAAGGCCAGGAGCACATACAGCACCGGATGAAAGAAGAGCGGGATAACAATCGTATAGGTAAAATAGAATACCTTGGTAAGCAGGAAGAAGAGCTTATCGCGAACCAGCGTTTGCGGCATTTTATGCGATCCGATTCTTCCGGTGATCAGCTTTTGAAAATCGTAGAATGTAAGCCAGGAGATGGTAAGCAGACTATAAAGAGGAAATGCATACCACTGCTGCATGCGATGCCAGGGCTTCCATTCCTGGCTGGGGCTCAATCGAAGTAGTCCGCCCGTATCCAGGTCATCGTCCAGATCGCTCACATTGGTGTAGGTATGATGCAATACATTGTGCTTTTGCTT
>JAGRNC010000901.1 GCA_020440935.1 Leptospiraceae bacterium
GGAATGCACTCTTTTGAGAACCGCAGCCGCCATGGCATTAATCATTCCGGCGCCTTCCATAATGCCTGCGAAGAACATGGCCGAGAGGATCAACCAGATGGTGCCCAGCATGGAGCTCATTCCTCCCCGATTGAGTAGCTTGTCCACCGAGTCCAATCCGCTATGAAACTCCAGTCCGTTGGCCGCCGCATCTAGAAGTACGCGGGCCATGGAAGTTTCTTTTAGAGAGGCAAGAGCATGCTGCTGAAATGCCGCGGCCGTTAGCGCTCCAAGAAGACTGCCTATGAGAATAGCCGGAATAGCGGGCACCTTCTTGTAAATCATGAAGAATGTAAGTAATGGCACCGCCAGAAGCACAGGATGGATCCAGAATACTTTATGTATGGATTGAACCGTAGTTTCCAGTTCGGCCGGACTTTTCGAAGTTTCGATGCCAAAGCCAAGTATCAAAAATAGAAATAATGCGATGATCAACCCTGGAATGGTTGTATAAAGCATGTGGCGAATGTGCGCGAATAAATCGACGCCCGCCATGGATGCGGCCAGGTTTGTAGTCTCCGAAAAAGGAGACATCTTATCTCCAAAGTATGCTCCGGACACCACAGCGCCGGCGCACATTCCAGGATCCAGGCCAAGGGCCTGCCCTACAC
>JAGRNC010000902.1 GCA_020440935.1 Leptospiraceae bacterium
AACATTGTGGTCGGTAATCAAAATACCGATGTTTTTATCTTTCAGCTTCGCTACGATGCTTTGAATATCTTCAACGGCAATCGGGTCAACCCCGGCAAAAGGTTCGTCAAGAAGGATAAATTTAGGGTCCGAAGCCAGGGCACGTGCTATTTCGGTTCTTCGGCGTTCGCCGCCTGACAGCAGATCACCACGATTGGTGCGCACATGTTGCAGACTAAATTCGTTGAGCAGATTCTCGAGTCGCTTTTTTTGCTCGTCTTTGTTCAGTTTTGTAAGTTCGAGCACAGCCCGGATGTTGTCTTCAACACTCAGTTTTCTAAATACCGATGCTTCCTGAGCCAGATAACCGATTCCAAGCTGGGCACGTTTATACATCGGCAGGCGGGTAATATTCAAATCATCCAGAAATACATCGCCCTCGTTCGGGCGGATGAGGCCGACCGTCATGTAAAACGTAGTAGTTTTTCCGGCACCGTTCGGACCCAGCAAACCAACAATTTCTCCCTGGTTCACTTCAACAGAAACGTTGTTAACCACGGTTCTTTTCTTATAACGTTTTATGAGGTTGCTGGTATGAAGCTTCATGGTCAGAATCTGAATGAAAGTGAAACCCTCACACCAAAACGGCGTGTATTCGGACGGTCAAGAT
>JAGRNC010000903.1 GCA_020440935.1 Leptospiraceae bacterium
CCTGGGAAATCGGTCTTTCCGAAACCCATCAAACTCTCGTAGCGGAAGGACTGCGCGATCGCGTGGTAGTGGGCACCGACGGAAAGATGATGACCGGCCGCGATGTGGTAATCGCTGCCTTGCTGGGCGCCGAAGAATACGGTTTCTCTACAGCCGCTCTTGTAACCCAGGGATGCATTATGATGCGCAAATGCCATCTCAATACATGCCCCGTGGGAATTGCAACCCAGGATCCGGATCTTCGCAAGAAGTTCACCGGGCAGCCCGAATATCTGGTGCGTTATCTGACTTTCGTGGCCACCGAAGTGCGCGAAATAATGGCAGCCATGGGGTTTCGAACCATCGAAGAGATGATTGGTCAGGTGGATCGAATTCGTCCGGTGCGTCTGAAAACCCACTGGAAAGCTCGCGGACTGGAATTGAGCAAAATTCTAAACAAGCCAAAGCCTGCTTTTGGCACAGGCCTTTACTGCAGCAAAAAGCAGGATCACGGTCTCGATGAGCAAATCGACCATGTACTGATCGAAAAAGCAAAGCCTGCTCTGGAGAAAAAAGAGCCCACCACCATAGAGATTCCCGTACAGAACACGGATCGTACGGTGGGCGCTATGCTTTCTGGCGAAATCGCCAAGAAATACGGCG
>JAGRNC010000904.1 GCA_020440935.1 Leptospiraceae bacterium
TGCCGGGGAGCTAACGCTTACCAAGCCAGGAATTTTCGAGGCCTACTACACGCTTTTTTACCCGGCTCTGGATCCGGATCATCCCGATCGCTTTAAACAAGATTTCATGAATTATGTTCTGGGCGGTAACGATTCGGGGCTTCTATTCGAACGTATTCGAGAAGAGCTGGGAATGTCCTGCTACGGGATTTACTCCTTCGCAATGCGAAATGATCCCCATTCGGTGTTGGGGATCTCTTGTGGAATTGCAGAGGATGAATTGCCGCAGCTTGAAAAAGAAGTGAACGATATCCTGGACAAGATCTGCACTGAATATGTAGAGGAAGATCGAGTAAATCGAGCCAGGGCCAGTATTCGCACATCCATCGCTGCACGGTCGGAAACCAGCACGGGCCTCAATACTATGATGTCTGTGCCCATCCTTCGCGGAGAAACCGAGGATCCAGTGCAAAAGGCTTTGACAGAGATGGAAAAGGTCAGCCTCGATGATATTCGAGAAATGGCGCGGCAGACTTTTTCAGGACCACGCTTCAAAGCGATCCTTCTACCCGAAAAGAAATAGTATGACTCCATTCTTAACCCCACAGGAAGCGGCCAGGGAACTCAAAGACGGGCATTGCGTGGCTCTGCCCACGGAAAC
>JAGRNC010000905.1 GCA_020440935.1 Leptospiraceae bacterium
CTGGCCCAGACCGACCGCAGAGGCGGCCACGGCGGGGCGCGAAAGGTTGAGCGTTTTCAAACCGTGCAAAAAGCCCACGTTTTCGGTGCCGCCGACCAGGTTCTCGGCCGGAACTTCGCAGTCCTCGAAAATCAGCTGGCGGGTCTCCGAACAACGAATGCCGAGCTTATCTTCTTTTTTGCCGAAGCTGAAACCCGGAGTATCCTTCTCGACGATGAAGCAGGAGATGCCCCGGGTGCCGCGCTCCTTGTTGGTCATGGCAAAGACGGTATAGAAGTTGGCCTGGCCGGCGCCGGAAATCCATTGCTTCGTCCCGTTGAGAATGTAGCTGCTGCCTTTTTTGACCGCGGTGGTGCGGAGGGCCGGCACGTCAGAACCCGCGTTGGGTTCGGTAAGACCAAACGCGCAAATCTTATCGCCCGACGCCAGGTCCGGAAGCCACTTCTTCTTCTGTTCCGGGGTGCCCCCAACCTCGATTGGGAGTGCGCCGAGTTTCGTTGCCAGAAAGGCGGTGCCGACTCCCAGGCAACCATAGGCGATTTCCTCGGAAAGTACGATGCTCGCCATCAGACCCATACCCAGGCCACCGTACTCCTCCTCGAACAATGCCGAAAACAGACCGGCCTCTTTGAACTTA
>JAGRNC010000906.1 GCA_020440935.1 Leptospiraceae bacterium
TGCGCTGAGTCCGGCACGAAAAAAGCCGGCGAAGTTGCCGGCTTTCGAAAGGGAAGGGCCCTGCCTCTGTAGTCGGACCCTCTGTGAAAATAGTAGTGGCCTGGCCCTGTAGGTTTCAGCGGCCTACAAAAAGCGTATGAGACTGGCGTTGCTCGTGCAGAAGCATGCTTTCTTGCGCTGGCTGACTTTCAATGGCATCCGGTCCCACCTTAACGCGGTTGAAAACATCCAGAAACATGGATCCAATCAGAATCGCAAATAGGATAATGGGATACCAGATCCCGTACAGCCACACAATCTTGTCTTCGTATTTCATATGCATGAAATACCACAGAACCACGAAGGCCTTGCCTGTGGCAATCGCCATGGCGATCAGAACGTTCACCAGCATGCTACCAGAGTCCCAGTAGGAAACCGCTACAGTGATGATGGTAAGAATATAGAGTGTAAGGCCGGCGAAGATGTAGGTTTTTGTAGGGGAAACATGTCCGCGGCTTTCTTGATCAGGTATATGCATTTGAATCTCCTATGATAGCTTCCTGTTGCGCTTTTCCTCTAACGGTTCCTTCCCTTATTGAATCAGGTAGAAGAGGGGAAACAGATAGATCCAGATAAGGTCCACAAGGT
>JAGRNC010000907.1 GCA_020440935.1 Leptospiraceae bacterium
TGTGGAAATCAACTGATCCGCTATTCCATTTTGGATGCCCGGGTGATTACAAGCCAGAGTCGCGGACGGAAGATCAGGTCTCTTCTGCGTAAAACTATCAAAGTACCCGCCACGCAGGCCCGCGGTTACGTTGCGATTATACCATTCGAGGCCCAGTTCGATAGGACCAAAGCGGATGCTTCCGCCTGTAGACCGTTGGACGGTAAAACTAACAATGTCTGCCAGATCGCGCATCCGAGCCTCCCGGTACGAAGCACAACCTGTGGCTACGATAGCTGAAGTGAGCAGAAGGGGGAGTAACCTTGAGCGAACCGAATCTGTTCTCTTGTTGTACTTTTGCATAGGGTAGGAATTTATCCGGTGTTGGCGGCGGAATCCGCGAATTGGACCGCAGCTCGATCGCAGGTGCGCAGTCAGGTGCCCGAAGTGCATAAAATGCAGTTATGCGGAATAACGCCTATTGTACGCGGAAGCTACGTGCCTCTGGATCCCAACGTAGTGTTTCAATGTTGACAACCTTTTCGGTCTTTCCATCGGGATGTGGCGCAAAAGTTCTTAGAATTCTCTTGACGACGATAACGTTGGGTTCGGACGATTCTGAGTCCGGGAATTCAACAATACAGTCC
>JAGRNC010000090.1 GCA_020440935.1 Leptospiraceae bacterium
AGTCGCTGGAAAAGCAGCTGGATAAGCTGGGAAAAAAGGCTAAATCTGGCGATAAAGATGCCACCAAGCGGTTGAACGTTGGAAACAAGATTCGCGAGGCCCTGGAAAACGAACTGCCGGCGCGGGCGGTGGAATTGGACAAAGAAGAGGCTCGAATTGCCGCGGAGTTTTATTTGCTCACTATCCGCCCGGTGCTCTACGTCATGAACACCGATGAAGATTCCCTTTCTGCCGGAAACGAATGGACCGAGGCCGTAGAAAAGCATGCGGCGGCCCAGAACTCGGTATGTGTGCGACTGTGCGGCAAGATCGAAGAGGAACTGGGCGGATTAAGCGAAGAGGAACAGCGGGAGTATCTGGAAAGCATGGGCATGGAAGAGCCCGGACTGCATCGCATGATTCGAGCATCGTACGCACTTCTGGGACTGATTACCTTTTTTACCGCGGGCGAGCAAGAAGTGCGCGCCTGGACCGTGCGCTCAGGTTCCACCGCACCGGAAGCTGCCGGAGAAATCCATTCGGATATTGAAAAAGGGTTTATCCGTGCCGAAGTTACCGCGTACGATGATCTGGTGCAATATGGCTCTATGAATGGCGCCAAAGATGCCGGAAAGATGCGATTGGAAGGCAAGGAATACATTGTTAAAGACGGAGATATTTGCTATTTTCGATTCAACGTTTAATGCGATGAAAGGGCTGCATGAAATGGGCGGCCCTGAAAGAATACGGAACCGGCGCCAGGTACATGGCGGGCAACGGTCGGATTGTGGCAGTGAAAAGCCTTAAGCCTTCATCGAATTGAAATAGTCAGGGATTTGTGAATGGGAATCTACAGTTATAAAGAGAAGACTCCGGAGATTGGAGCATCCTGCTTTGTTGCCGAAGATGCGCGGATTATTGGAGATGTAAAGATCGGTCGGGGCTCATCGGTGTGGTGGGGATGCACCGTCCGCGGCGATGTGCACCATATTCGCATTGGTGAGAATACTAATATTCAGGATATGAGCCTCATTCACGTAACCGGCGGTAAGTTTCCCACGATCATTGGAAATAACTGTACTCTGGGTCATCGAGTGACAATCCATGGAGCATTCCTGCACGACTTTGCATTTGTGGGAATTGGCGCCACGGTACTGGATGGCTGCGAAATTGAACCGTACGGCTTTTTGGCCGCCGGATCCTTGCTAACGCCCGGAAAGAAGATTCCATCGGGAATGATGTTTATGGGCTCGCCGGCTAAAGCAGTGCGCGAGATCAGCGAAGCGGAGCGCGAAATGATTACCCGGACAGCAGAAAAGTATCATAAGCTTGGCCAGGAATACAGCGGAGGTCAGGTGCAGCGATTGCGTTGAAGGCACTACTTCATGCATGAATGCAAAAGGTCGCATACTCGGGTTTGTTCCCGGAACGAACAATAGCCGCTTGCGATTCTTGCGAATTGCAGGGCCCATCTATCTACTAATTTCCTTTTTCCTAACTCCTGGCGCCTTTTCCATTTGTTTGTTCTATTCCATCACCGGACTTCCCTGTCCTGGCTGCGGAATGACGCGTTCCATTCATTATTTGATGCACGGCGATGTGATTCATTCCCTGCAGTACCATTTCTTTGGATGGATCGTCTTCTTGCTCTGTGTGTACGGAACGGTGACGCTATTTTCAGATCGGGCCTGTCGATTTTTTGAGAAATGGGAGCCTCGGGCGCAGCGTTTCGCAATACCTGCGCTTCTGCTCCTTGCGGTTTACGGAGCGGTGCGCATTCTGGCGCTTTACTCGCCCTGGTTTTCTTCCACTTCTTCGGTCACAGGGGGCTGGTTCGCATCATTCGATGAGCCGGGTTTCTTTCGCTTTTTACTTGGTTCGCTATTTAGAAGTGGATCGTTTTGAAGGATTTTTTCCAGGTCGCATTTTGAGTATTCACCAGCGGCCAAATCGGCGCCAAGCCAGCCAAATGCCTGCTGCGAAGAAATAACATGAATATCCCAGCCCCGGATCATTTTGGGGCAGTCCATGACATGCCTCTGGCATAGGATTTGGGCCGCTCGGGGCTTGGGATAGGCCCAGGCGCTGGGCGGATGAATGCACATGTTTTCAATCTCCGCCAGGCGTCGCATCTTTCGCGCTTCTTCTTCGAATTCCTGAAACTTCCGAACGATGGGACGAATCAGATCGTCGTGGAATACGCCCTTTCCCGCGTTGTAACTAACCCGATACACCATTTCTTCGGCGAAAAACTCGGAATCTTCCACACGCTTCTTCGTCTCTGCAATGAAATGTGCGATGCGGAGCGATTCGGTCAGTACTTCGCGGGATGCTTCATTCATGGCCGGTATGGGACCATCCTCGGGAGGAGCGCCCGCAAGGCTGTCGAGGTAATCCTGATCGGCGGCAAAGGCATCCCGGTCGCCGTCGGGAATTCCATTTCTGGGTTGTTCGGGTATGGGAAAGGACTGGGCGAATTCGCCTATGGAGGCCACAACTTCGGGAGCCACCGAGAATCGCCCGGCCATTTCCGCCGCCTTCCTGGCCCGGATCCGCACCTCTTCAATATCTTGCGCAGGCCGCCGCCAGGCAGATCCGCCGGCCAGAGGCAAATCCGAAAGGAAGCCAGCCAGAAAAGCATTCTTATGCACTCCCCGAATGCGTAGATACTTCTGCATTACGATGGCCATGTTTAGTAGTCCGAGCTCGCAAAGATGAGTGAAAAATTCTTCGCCGTCTCTGTACAGCCTGTAAGCCGCCAGAGATAGCGCTCGGTCTTTAAAAGCGGCCCGCATGTAGGCAGCGGGGCGATGGTGCGGCAAATCCAGAAGCCGTGTCAGGAAGTGACCGGGCCCTGCATTGGTGAGTTCGGACAATTTACGAACAAGAAATTCGGAGATTTTGGTGGCCAGTTCATCGGTAAGCGCCACATGGAAATGGGCCTTGTACGAACCCGACATCTCTTTGAGCTTCTCGAAAAAGGATTCTTTCACCATTACATCCTCTTTGATCAGGATGTTACCGGTGTTATCCTCCACGGGCTCCAGAAATTTGAGAGCTCCCTGCAAGCGTAGTTCCAGATAGAAGCCGTTTAACCGGCTCAGATCATCGAAGAGTATGCCATTCTCTGTGACCTTCATGTTGTCTACCGTAGCTTTCCCGGAATTCCGTTGACGTCAAGGACTCCCGTAGCTTTTGGACTCCGATGGAAAAAACACTGATTATTCTTAAACCCGACGCAGTAAAAAACAAGCACATTGGACATATTCTGACTCGAATCGAAGAAGAAGGCTTCAAAATTCTTGGAATGAAGCTACTGCACCTAGCTAAATCTGACGCAGAAAAATTCTATGAGGTACACAAAGAAAGACCTTTTTACAATGATTTGTGTAATTATATGATCTCCGGTCCCGTTGTCGTTGCCGCCCTGCAGGCCGATAATGCGGTGCAAAAATGGAGAGATCTGATTGGCGCCACCGATCCCAAAGAAGCAGCCCAGGGAACCATCCGTGCGCTCTATGCGGAAAGCAAAGAGGCAAATGCAGTGCATGGCTCTGACTCAGCTGAAAATGCGGAGAACGAAGTTTCCTTTTTCTTCAAATCCGGGGAGCTGATTGGATAAGTCGTTCGAAGATTATGTTCGTTGCGTGGAGGCCTACCTGGAAGGGCCTCTGCGACAATTAATCCAATCCCTGGGACCTCCCGAACTCCAGGAATCGGTGCTTTACAGTCTCCTGGCCGGAGGCAAGCGGATCCGACCGGTGCTTGCTCTGGTGGCGGCCGGATATGCGCCCGCAGAGAACTTTGATCCATTTGCGCTGAATGCTGCCGAGCAGCGCGCATTCGCCCACGCTTCCGCCCTCGAATGTATCCACTGTTACTCCTTGATTCACGACGATCTTCCCAGTATGGACAATGATGATCTTCGCCGAGGCCAGCCATCCAATCATAAGCAGTTCAATGAATGGGCCGCCGTACTGGCCGGCGATGCATTAAACACCCTGGCCTTCCAGCTCACTTCCACAAATTGCGATGTAGCGGGACTGGAGAATACAGCCATTCTGTCGCGATGCGCGCTGCGAATGGTGGCCGGACAATTCCTGGATCTTAGCGCCGAGCGCGGAAGCTTTCTGCAAGAACGCGAAGCGTTCTTCCAACCTCATGCAGATTCAGAGAAAATGCAACTTCTGGAATCGATCCACCTGGAGAAAACAGCTGCCATGATTGAGGCCTCCCTGGCTATGGGGGCTGTGCTGCAGGGACATGAAGACTATTCGGCCTATGCAGCGTTCGGTCGGGGGCTGGGTCTGCTATTTCAAATGGTGGATGACTTCCTGGACGAAACCCAGGATTCCAGCACCCTGGGAAAGACAGCAGGCAAGGACAAGAAGACCGGCAAATTGACTATCGTCAGTTTGCTTGGCGTCGAAGGCGCAAAGGACGAAATCCAGAAGCGTCACCTTGCTCTAAAGGATGAGGTACAGAGGTTACCAGTAAAAGATGGTGTGCGCAATCCACAGCCCATGTTATTGAACTTATTGGATTACTTCGCCGTCAGGACCAGCTAATGGCCGCCTATCGTCTGGATGCATGGCTGGCCGAGCATTACGATCTTCCCCTCGATATCGTTCAGTCTTATATCTTGCGCGGCCATGCCCTGGTGAACGGCTCGCGAGGCAAGGCCGGTCAGTCCATTCGGCCGGAGCGCGATCGAATTGAGTTTCATCCGCCAGATTCCGTTCGCAATCGTGGTACGCACAAAATTGGTCCTGCCCTGGATGCCCTGGCCGCCAGGGGGCAATCCGTGCAGGGCCGCATCTGTCTGGACGTGGGAGCATCGCATGGAGGCTTTAGTAGGGCGCTGCTGGACCGCGGGGCCAGGCGCATCTATGCCATTGATGTGGCTTATGGAATCTTTGATTTCGAATTGAGGAGAAGCGAACAGATCGTCTTATTAGAGCGAAAGAACATTAAGGACATCGCCGATGACTGGTTCGATCCGCCGTTTTATGAGGCCGGAGAACTATTCATTGTATGCGACGTTTCCTTCATTTCTCTGCTCCCTGTGCTCAGGGCCCTGCGCAGCTTTCTCGAGAGGCATGGACTGCAGGCCGATGGGCTGTTTCTGCTCAAGCATCAATTCGAATCTCCGGAATCCACCGATGCGGGGGTCATTCGCGACGACCACTTGCGGGTGTCTATTGAGGAGGCCACGCTGGATAAGATCGCCGGCCTTGGATGGATGCATGATGGCTCGTATCCATCGGGGTTGCCCGGCCGACGAGGAAATCAGGAGACATTTCTATGGCTACGTCTTCCTGCTTCGAATAAATCTCAGAAATAGAATGCTTCGGGAGGCAACTCCGGCCATGGAAAGGCCCGGCGACCTGACTTGCAGATAATGCCGGGACGGGATCCTCAATGCGAGCCGGTATGGGGCGCGACGCTCATCTCCTCCAGTCCTTCGAAGATGGCAAGAGATCGAGGGGTGTCATCGCCATCGAACAAATCGGCCAGGAGGGAGAGACGATCCAGAGGTATCCGATCCAGTACAATTTGAAGAACGATCCGATCCCGCTGCGCTCGAATTCGTCGATGGAACCGCATTTCTGCCACCGATGAACTCATGGGACTTTTCAGGTAGCGATCCACTGCCTGCATGGATGGAGACTGTAAGACATCCAGATATCGACCCAGGGCAGACTCGGGTAGTGGTTGCTTTCGCTCCGATTGTAAAAAGAACCAGAACGCCAGATCCATACTTTCGGCCCCGGTGCGAATTCCCGCCTCATTTTGCATTACTTCCAGACGCTCCAGGATGGCCGCAAATCGCTGCTTTTCGGAAGCTCCCAATCGGAATATTTCCATAGGATCCTTGCGATACCGAAGGAGCATGGCCGTCATAGATTCCAGTTGTTCCTCGATGCCCAGAAGATGGTTCAATTCTGCCTTTGCATGGGGATGCTCTTGATCGCGTAGCCCTTCGGCTCGCATAAAATGTTCTACGGCAAGTCGTGCTTTTGCAATGCGCGCGGGATCCGCGCCAGTGCGCTGCCGAACGGTCCAGAAAAAAGTGATGCCGCCGTAATCCACACAATGATTTAAGATGCCGGTAACGATGATCTCTTTGCGCAACGGATGCGCGGCCACATCTTCCTTGAAAGCCTCTACCAGTTCGTCTGGAAAATAAGAAAATAGCCAGGATTCCAGCTCCGATTCGTTGATGGAATCGGAGCCCAGGATTTCCTTTTTTAGTTCCAACTTCGCATGTCCCAGCATCGAACAGAGTACAGGACGACTGAGCAACCGAGCGGGGTTATCGCTGGCATGCAATTCGTCGCTTGAGACGCCATCCAGGGAATGTCCGCAATCTTCCAGCCAGCGCAGAGTTGCCAGAAAGGCATCCGACTTGGGTTTCAATCGTTTTTGATCCAGCGAAAGACATAGATTTGCAGCCACATTGTTGTCCAGAACCAGTTCAATCATGCGGCTTTCCAGCCGACTGATCCAACGATTTCTTTGTTCGACGTCGGCGATCTGTTCGGTGCGGACCAGCTTCTCCAGAAGAATTTTCAGATTCACTTCATGGTCGGACATATCTACGCCGCCCGAATTATCTACTGCATCGGTGTTCATGCGAACTCCGACAGCGGCTGCCTCAATCCGGGCCTTTTGTGTCCATCCCAGATTGCCGCCTTCGCCAATGACTCGTGCCCGGAGTTGGTTTCCGTTCACGCGCACGCGATCATTGGCTGGGTCCATGGCATCGGCATGACTTTCTGTGGAAGCTTTCACATAAGTGCCAATACCGCCGTTCCAGAGAAGATCTACTCGTGCGCACAATATGGCCCGTATCAGTTCCTCTCCGCTCATGGTAGCCGGAGCGATCCCCAGGACTTCTGCCACTTCACTGGAAATACTAATGCGGGCGCTGCTTCGATCGAATACTCCGCCCCCGTTTGAAATCAAAGAGGTCTTGTACTGATCCCAGCCCAGTACATTGTCAAACAGCCGCTTTCTCTCTTTCCAGGATTCTGTGGACGGGTCCGGATCAAGAAAGATATGCTTATGATTAAAGGCAGCCACCAGTTTCATAGATTTGGAAAGAAGCATTCCATTTCCGAAGACATCGCCGGCCATATCGCCTATGCCAGCTACCGTAATGGGATCGGTTTCTGGATCCTGACCCATTTCGTAGAAATGCCGCCGCACCGACTGCCAGGCTCCTCGGGCAGTGATACCCTGCTTCTTGTGATCGTATCCGTGTCGTCCACCCGAGGCAAATGCATCGCCGAGCCAGAAATGCATGGCTTGCGCCACCTCGTTTGCATCATCGCTAAATCGGGCGGTACCTTTGTCGGCGGCCACCACCAGGTACGGATCGGCTGGATCCAGACAGGTCAACGGCGGCCTTTTTATCTTTCCGGTGGGAGTGCGATTGTCGGTGAGTCGCAGTAGATTGGCCATAAACGTACGGTAACATTCCAGGGCAAAGGCAGGGTCGGTAGCACGATCCCCCTTTAAGCAGAACCCTCCTTTGCTTCCGGAAGGAACGATTACTGTATTTTTAACCATCTGTGCCTTCATCAATCCGTGGATTTCGGTGCGAAAATCGTCGGGTCGATCAGACCACCGAATGCCTCCACGAGCGATGTTTGCCCCGCGCAAATGGACGGCTTCAAATCGCGAAGAGTATACGAAGATTTCAAACAACGGCACAGGGCCTGGAAGCGCCGAAATTGCCTGGCTGTGTACTTTGAAAGAAACCTCGGGGCTTTGCTGGTAGTAATTGGTTCGCACTATGGCGTTGGCAATCTCCAGCAATCGATTGCATAGCAGAGATTCCATAACCGATGAAATCTGCTCCAGAAGCTGGCGTGTGGCGGACTCCAGTGTTTGTTCCTTTTTTAATCTCTCCGAGTCTCGCTGGCCGGGCGCAAATCTGCATTCCAGAAATGCGATCAAAGAAGCGATGAATGGACGTTGTGAAAGGGAGGCTCGCGCGATGAATGCCCTGGAAAACGTACGATCGATCTGAAACAAATAGGCCTGCAGTCCTTTCACCAGCGAAAGCTGATACTGATCGAGCCCAAACACTGCCAGGCGATTTACCGGTTCATCGGAGTTATTTCCCAGAATCGTGGCCTCCAGCACTCGCGCCAGCGAAGTATCAAACCGCGGATCCATATCTGTATCCTGAATTCGGTAGGCATAGATATAGCGGGTGCTCTCGGGAAATCGCCCTGGAAATGTGAACTCATCGGTTACTCGAAATCCAAAGTTTGCAAGCACCGGAACCAGATCGCCAATAGGGCGGGGACTGAGACTATAAATCTTAACGTATACTTCTTCCTTTCGGCGATGGAACGCCGCCTTCAGTGGATGCGACTCATCCAACTCTTCCAGGCGAATCAAATCTTGCAGGGCTTCTTCGGGCTCCTGGTGAACTTCGGCGGATGGGCTCAATGCGGCGCGATACATGGCCAGTTTTTGTTCGATCAGTCGTTCGCCTATAAAATGGTTGGTTAAGGACTTTCGGAATCGATTCTGCCAGCTTGCGAATAACTGATGTACCGAATGCTTTAATTCGGTGAGTAAAGAATCAAACGATGTGCCTTCCGTGGGACGAACCGAAAGAAAAAGTAGGTCGTGTTCATTCATTCTTCGACGGATGGTAATCTCCGGATCGAAGTGAAGTTGCCGGGCTACCCGTTCCACATGATTGGGCGAGAATGCGGAGGCTTCGCGACCGGATACGATTCCCAGTATCCATATCATTCCGTATTCCGGATCTGCATCCACCGCAAAGTCGGGCTCTTCCACGTACAAATTGTCCAGAATTTGAGTCAGCCATCGTTCTATT
>JAGRNC010000908.1 GCA_020440935.1 Leptospiraceae bacterium
TCGACCTGATACCGGGCGAGCAGGGCGCTGACATCGCTAATTAAGCCCGGTCGGCCCAATTCTCCCGGCGAAACGTTGACGCTTACCGAAAATCCAGGGGCGACCCGGTTCCATTGCGAGAGCGCTTCAAGAGCTTGCGCAAGAACCAGCCGGCCAATTTCCAGGATCTGGCCGGTTTCCTCCGCTATGGGAATAAACACATCGGGCGCCACGAATCCAAGCTCGGGTTCTTTCCAGCGCAACAATGCCTCGGCGCCTATGGTCTGGCGACTTCGCAAGTCTACGATGGGCTGAAAATACAGCGAAAGCTCCGATTTACGAATGGCCTGTTCCAGGCGCTCCGAAAGATCCAGTCGAATCCTGTGCTCGGTATCCTGCTCCGAATCGAATTCCATCTCTCTGTTCTTTCCGCTGGATTTTGCCAGAATTACCGCGGAATCGGCGCTGCGATACAGCATCAACGGCGTCTGGCCATGTTGCGGGTAATGGGCAATGCCAAAGCTGGCCGTGGTTCTAAATGAAGTTTCTCCGATATCGAAGCTTTGATCAAAAACAGAGCGCAATCGTCCTGTGTACTGACGGACCTCCTGCTGCGAAGTTACGTTACGGTGGATG
>JAGRNC010000909.1 GCA_020440935.1 Leptospiraceae bacterium
GAAGATTCCCATGCCCGAGCTCTCGCTTCTGCTCTGGCTGGGCCTTCTGGTGGGATTCCTATTAATTTCCCGTCCGCTGATCATTTATCCGCTGGTGCGCCTGGGCGGGGGCTCCGATCGGACTGCCTTCTTGAGTAGCGTCAATCTGCTACAATTTAGCGAGTTTTCCCTGGTGATTGGCGCCATGGGATTGGAACTGGGCCATATCGATCGTAGTTTGTTTTCTGCACTTTTATACGGATTGGTGCTAACTTCCATTCTGTCATCGTACGGAATAAAATACAGTCATTGGGTTTATCGATTCTGGCAGCGCCTGCTCCCAGCAGCCGTATCATCGCCGGTACCGCCGGGAGCGGATGCCTCGGGATCGCAATCGGAATCCGAGACATCGACAGGCGAAGAACGAACGATTTTTATTCTGGGGTATCATCGCGGCGCCCAATCCATGGTGGCGAATCTTCTGCAACATCGGCCGGAAGTACTGGAAAGGATTACCGTGGTGGACTTTAATGCAGAGGTTCTGCAGCAGCTCCAGCATACTCCGGTAAAAGGTGTATTTGGAGATTTGAGCGATCGATCTACTCTGGAACACGTAGGAATGCAAAAAGCCAGGG
>JAGRNC010000910.1 GCA_020440935.1 Leptospiraceae bacterium
CTAACTGTTCTATATGGTTTTCCGGGCGCTCTGGTCAAGGGCTCCATAATTGCGGAGCGAAGTCTGTCAAATGTATCGGTGCACAGCCGAAACGTTGCCGGCATCGATTGGAGCTACCTGGAGGGAGGCAACGAATCGGGACCTACGATTGTGTTACTACACGGATTCGGTCTAAACAAAGACCGGTGGGGACCACTTCTAAGAGACCTTTCCGGGCAGTTTCATATTGTTGCCCCCGACCTCCCTGGGTTTGGAGCCACGCCAGCCGTCGAAGGGCAGAGTCATGGAGCTCGCGCGCAGGCCGAACGACTGGCCGAGTTTTTGAACGAATTGGGCATTCGCCGATTCACATTGCTGGGCTTTTCCATGGGTGGCGGAGTAGCTGCCGATTATGCATCTCGACATGCAGACAGAGTCGATCGGTTGATTCTACTTTCCGCCTACGGTGTTCGGACAGTCGAAGAAAGCGACGGACTTAAGAAATATAAAGAAGATCGTTCCAACGGAATCTACTTCAAGACTGCGGAAGGCTTTGATCGAGTGATGAACGTAGCATCGGAGAATCCGCCTTTCTTGCCCGGGCCCATCAAAGAATACATCGCCAAGAATA
>JAGRNC010000911.1 GCA_020440935.1 Leptospiraceae bacterium
GGACTAATCGCGCAGGCCGTGGACCGATTTGCGACGGACCGGCCCGCAAAAGCTCCGCGGGCCTAACGTTCGAGGTGCAGTCTACCTGGCTTTCGCAGGCCTGGCCCCACTCAGGAATGAATGGACCATTTATCCACATCCATGGCCGCTTCCTTGATCGCCTCGGTGAGCGTTGGATGCGCATGGAAGGTCCGCGCCAGGTCTTCTGCCGAACCGCCAAACTCCATAGCGACCACACATTCCGACAGTATTTCCGATGCATTGGGGCCTACAATAGCAACGCCGAGCAGGGTATCGGTGCGCTTGTCAGCGAATACCTTGACCTGTCCATCAATCTGACCCATGGCCTTGGCCCGACCATTGGGACGAAACATAAATTTTCCGGTTTTGTATTCGATGCCTTCTTTCTTTAGCTGATCTTCGCCTTTACCCACCCAGGCGATCTCTGGCCAGGTGTATACAATCCAGGGCACTGTATTGTAGTTCACATGACCGCTTTTTCCGGCTAGATTTTCGGCTACCATGACGCCTTCTTCTTCGGCCTTATGCGCAAGCATAGGGCCTTCGATAACATCGCCTATGGCGTAAATATTGGGAACGGAAGTTTGC
>JAGRNC010000912.1 GCA_020440935.1 Leptospiraceae bacterium
GGGCAACCTTGAATGCGGATGCTTCTGGCACAACGACGTCAAAGACGTCGTCGTACAGCTTCCGCAGCTTCTGTTCGTACGCGTGATGGATCAGGAGCCGGCTGTCCCGGCGAGTAATCAGATGCCCCAGTCGCTGGATACGCGGATTGAGTTGGGCGGCCGATTCGATTGCTTGATGGACGGCCCGCAACCCCTGCGTCCCAAAGTCCTCCGGCGGAGTGGGGATGATCACCGCGTCGGACGCGACGAGGGCGTTCCAGCTGCACGCATAAAGGTTGGGTGGGCAATCGAAGAGCACCCAATCGTAGCCTGGGAGTCGTTCGATCAGGCTGGCGAAGGCGTACTGCGCCAGTCCGAGCGTCTCCGGCTCAGGCGTGTTGTGGGTGGCAAGCGTGTGGTTCGAGCGCACGATGTCGAGCCGCTCAAACGGAGTCGGCACGATGAGGGGCATCGGATCGAGCGGTGTTGTCGCTCGAAAGACGGCTGTGAGCGTTTCACTGGCTGGGAGGCCCTCGACCCGCTCGGACCCGAAGAATCCCTGACTCAAAGAACCCTGCGGGTCGGCGTCGATCAGCAGCACCCTCTCTCCATCGTCGGCGAGTTGGC
>JAGRNC010000913.1 GCA_020440935.1 Leptospiraceae bacterium
ATGTACATGACAGGAAATGTTGTACTGAAAGGCCTAAAGCGCGAAATCAGAGGGCAGACTCTGCGCTACGATATGGAAAAGAAGATCGCAACCAGCGATGGCGCCGTCTATATAAAGGAAGGCGAGGTCTCCACGCTCTGCAGGGGCGGGGTAGTACTGTATATGAAGCAAGAGAAGCAAATCTGTAAATTGCCCGCCGGAAAACGCGAAAAGCCCAGTGGCCCCAAAGTGCCAGGAAAGCCGCAGGGCGGCGGAGAGGATTTGTTTCAATAGGGCAGTTATGCATTCCTATTTTAGAGCTATTATCGCTGCAATCCTGTGCCTGCTTCTGGCGCATTGCGCCAGCTGGAATCCCTTTGCATTTGAGAACAACCCGAACTCCGATGAGCCGGATTATCACTATCCCTGGGACGGAAGCACCGAATCATCGGATAAGCAGACGGAAACCAGCCAGGATTCCACTACAACCACAGAGACGTCGGACAATTCAGAGATTAAGAAACCCGATCCGTCCACAGATTCCAGGCTTCAAATCGAGCAAAAAGAAAAGACATCCCGCGGCCGAGATATCGTGACTCGATTCTATGGCGCGGAACTGGTGCG
>JAGRNC010000914.1 GCA_020440935.1 Leptospiraceae bacterium
TTAGCCAGTGTCCGCACGCCAATGCCCAACGCCTGAGCAGTATTACCACGATGGCCGTCATACTTCTCAAGCGTCGATTCGATCAGCTTTCGCTCCATGTCTTGCAGGCTCGCACCGCTCGCCGCCAGTGGAGCGGCTGCTGCTTCAGGAGAGTTCGCGGCAACCGTGTTCGCAGAAACCATTGTCTCTTCGCCAAGCAACCAAGGCTGCAGTTCGCTGGTTTCGATGCAATCGCCCACGGCCATGACGCTGACCCGAGTCATGAGGTTTTCCAGTTCGCGGACGTTACCCGGCCAGTGATATTCGCAGAGCAAATTGGTGGCCTCTGCGCTCAGCTCGCAGGCGTCGCGGCCAAGTCGTTGAGCTACCTTGCTCAGGAAGTGTTGGGCGAGCTCGGGAACATCGTCACGACGGGCTCGCAGCGGAGGAATCTCCAACGGAACGACCGCCAGCCGATAGTACAGATCTTGGCGGAATTCTCCGTCGGAAACGTATTGCTGAAGATTGCGATTGGTGGTGGCAAGCACGCGCACATCGACCTGCAGCGATTGACTGCTACCGACGCGTTCCATGGTCATTTCCTGCAACACGCGTAGCAGCTTC
>JAGRNC010000915.1 GCA_020440935.1 Leptospiraceae bacterium
CGATCCTCGGATTTTCAGATTGGGGTCCAGTGCAGAGAATAAAACTCTGGGCCTATAGCGCCGAAGGTTAGGTTTGTCCCGGGGAACCCCCTGACCCCGGCGGCAATTCCGTTGCGCGCCACAATCGCAAATCCAGTCTGTCTACAATGAAGTCCGCCGATCGCAAAAGAAAACGAAAGCAGGAAATCATTAACGCTTCGCTGGAAATCTTTGCGAGGCGAGGTTACCATGCGGCCGGAATCGCAGATATTGCAGGCCTGCTTGGAATTGGTCATGGTACCATCTATCGTTACTTTAAGAGCAAAGAAGATATACTGCATGCGGCTGTAGATCTGATCATTCGCGATATGACAAGGATGATCGTTCGCGAAAGGCCGGAGGCCAGTCAGACATTAGAACAATACAGCGAGCAGATTGATCGAATCGGCCATTCTTTCTTTGAATTATTTAGAAGCGATCCCAGAAGAGCGCTGATCCTCCTACAGGAGGCCCCCGCAGTCGATGAATTCATACGGCGAAAATTGCAGCGATCTTCCGAGATGTCCTCGCTCTTTATCGAGAGATACATCCGAAACGGTATCGAACGCGGCTACCTGAGG
>JAGRNC010000916.1 GCA_020440935.1 Leptospiraceae bacterium
AGACGGTGTAATTCTCGGTGAACGCTGAATCATTTCACAAGGGACATGGAGTTCTTTGTGTCAGGATTGTTCAGATAGAGGACCGCAATCTGCCCTCCATCCATGGTTTCCAGGGATATGGATTCACTCATAGTGCCGTTTTTTCTCCTGCCGGCAAACATGCCGCCCAAAATTTCCTGGCCTGCCTTCCGCGATGGCAATGGCGAGCCTGCTGCGCCCTCCGGGTGGTCCGATCAGGGATTCAGGCCCTAGGGCTCCTCCATATCCGGAGTTTCTTCCATAGTAGAGTGCATGTGCTCGGTGGGATCCGGCTTTTTGCGCAGAATCATAAACAGCGTTGTGCCAAACAGCGCCGTAACGAAACCCACGGAGAGGGTCATTACTATCCAGCCGCCTACAGTCATAGGTCCTCCTTTTCCTGCCGTCGCCATCGACGCAGGGCTGCGGAAATCAGTACCAGAAAAAACAGGGAAAGAACGATAAGAAAAGTAACCGTTAACTGCATGGTCACGTCCTTTTCCAGAGCTTCCATCTTCTTCGGAAGCTCCTGTTGCACCCAGAGCACAAAAACGCCAATCAGGAATGC
>JAGRNC010000917.1 GCA_020440935.1 Leptospiraceae bacterium
GTTAGGCTGGACCATCATGCCGGTGGAGTTGGCGACCATCCGGCTGATGCGGGTGATCTGGGTGGTGTCAATGTTCGTTTCCAGGTTGAAGACCGGGTTACGGGTCTTCAACGCCATCACGACCTCTTCCAGCGAGGTGTTGCCGGCTCGTTCGCCGATGCCGTTGACGGTCACTTCCGCCTGACGGGCGCCGGCGCGCAGGCCGGCCAGGGTGTTGGCCGTGGCCATGCCCAGGTCATTGTGGCAATGAACGGAGACCGTGACATCTTCGATGCCAGGTGTATGGGCAATGATGCCCGCGATCAGGCCGCCAAACTCTTCTGGTGTGGTGTAACCAACAGTGTCGGGAATGTTCAGCGTGGTCGCGCCAGCCTTGATCGCTTCGCCCAGGACGAGATAAAGGAATTCCGGCTCACTGCGACCGGCATCTTCTGGGGAAAACTCCACGTCGTCACAATACTGTTTGGCGTAGGTCACCATCTCCCGCACCTGGTCAACGACCTCTTCCGGGTCCATCCGTAACTTGTATTTCATGTGGATGGGGGAGGTGGCCAGGAAGGTGTGGATGCGAGGGTG
>JAGRNC010000091.1 GCA_020440935.1 Leptospiraceae bacterium
TCCATCGACGGATCTTCCGATTTTCATTCTTACCTTAAGTCTGCCTGGGCTGGTCGAGCCGGCGGTAACTTCCAGAAATTCTGGGTAGATACTCTGCAGGCCGGGTTCTACGCGCCAAATCGCGGAGCTCTCGATGGGCGCGCCGGAGCACGGAGATTCAATGTCGGATCGTTGCAAAACCTTCCCCGCAGTGTGGACGACAAAGATGGATTGAAGCTGGGCCTGTACATGGGCGTTTCTGTCCGTGACGGAAGCCTGGGCAACAATGCCTATCGTATGGAACTTCCCGACCCGGTAACTAAGATCGTCTGGGAGAACTATGTAGCTATTTTACCTGCCACCGCGCGTAAACTTCGCCTGAAGCAGGGATCCATTGTTAAAGTCAAAGCCGGAAATACAGTTCTAGAACTTCCCGTCCATATGCAGCCAGGTATCCACCCGGAAGCAGCGCTGGTCGCGCTGGGCTATGGACGCACAGCTGCCGGCAAAGTGGGAAACAACCGTGGGGTGAATGCCATTGCTTTCGCTACCACCGGCGATGATTCCCTGGCACTTTCCGGTCAGACTATCACATTGGAAAACACCGGCGACCGCAGGGATCTGGGAAATACCCAGACTGTATATCGTCCTGGTCGAAATGAGCCCAATAACCTGCCCGGGATTTCGGACGATATCCCGTGTGCTCCCTTTGCTGGTTCAGCTCAATACGATTCAGAGAAACGGCCCATTATTCTGGAGGCCGATTACGACAAATATTCCAAGGCCCGCACCAAAATGTGGGAAAAATCCATGGAGTATCCGGACAATGCCGGCCTGGTCAAAGATTGGAAGTATGATCATCTGCGTTGGCATATGGTCGTTGACCTCAGCAAATGCACCGGTTGCGGCGCATGCGTTACCAGTTGTAACCTTGAAAACAACATCCCCATGGTTGGCCCGGAAGAAGTTTACCACGGACGCGAGATGCACTGGCTCAGAATCGATCGGTACTATTCCGGAACGGAAGAGAACCCATCGGTAAGCCACCAGCCAATGCTCTGCCAGCAATGCGAAAACGCTCCTTGCGAAAACGTATGTCCGGTAGCGGCCACCACGCATAACTCCGAAGGTTTGAACGTGATGACCTACAACCGCTGCGTTGGAACTCGTTACTGCGCAAACAACTGCCCTTACAAAGTGCGTCGCTTTAACTGGTTTGAAAACTGGTATTATATGGAAGGACTGGAGCGGAAGCTTCGTGATCCAATGCAACTGGGCCTCAATCCCAATGTAACCGTTCGAAGCCGTGGTGTGATGGAAAAATGCACCTTCTGCGTTCAGCGGATTAATGCGGCCCGTCAGGATATGAAAGTCCGGGGCGATAGCAAAATCAAAGACGGAACCATCATCACGGCCTGTCAGGAAGTTTGCCCCACTGGCGCGATCACCTTTGGCGATACCAACGATGACGAATCGAAAGTGAAGAAGCTTCGGGAAGATAAGCGCGCCTATCGCGTTCTGGACTTCCTGGGAGTGAAGCCTTCCGTCACGTATCTTGCGAAGATTCGCAACCCCATGGCTTAAGTAAGAAAGGGACCTACGAAAAATGGCTAATAGCACAGAAACCCTGGAAAAAGTAGAACTAGTTCAAGGCAACAAGGCCTACGGCGATGTAAACAATGACATCAGCCGTCCGCTGGAGTCGTTCCCCACGAAGATATGGTGGGGAGCCTTCGCAGTTGCGCTATCATTGCTCACTCTTCTCATTGTGGAGATCGGTTATCTGATCGCTACTGGTATGGGCGTCGTGGGCGTGAACGTGCCGGTGAGCTGGGGATCGTTCATTATTACGTTCGTCTTCTGGATTGGCATTGGTCATGCGGGCACGCTGATTTCGGCCATTCTGTATATTTTTCGTCAGCAATGGCGAACCGCAGTAAACCGATCAGCAGAAGCGATGACGATTTTCGCTGTTGCCTGCGCGGGCATTTATCCTTTGATCCACGTAGGACGCCCCTGGTTTACTTTCTGGCTGTTCCCGTATCCCAATGAGCGCGGAACTCTATGGCCAAACTTTCGTTCTCCCCTACTCTGGGACCTTTTTGCAATCTCGACGTACCTTACCATTTCACTGGTTTTCTGGTACATGGGACTTATCCCTGACTTCGCTTCCGTCCGCGATCGCATTAAAGGCAGCGAATGGGTGAGCAAGACCCGAAAGACTTTGTATTCTGTTCTTTCTTTTGGCTGGGTAGGTAGCGCACGCTCCTGGTCACACTATGAGTCCACGGCGATGATTCTGGCGGGGCTTTCTGCTCCTCTGGTTCTTTCCGTGCATACCATTGTATCCTTTGACTTTGCCACCGCGGTTATTCCCGGATGGCACACTACGATTTTCCCTCCCTACTTTGTGGCAGGGGCGATCTTCTCCGGATTCGGAATGGTTCTTACACTCTTGATTATTATGCGAGAGATGTTCGGATTCAAAGAATACATCACCATCAAGCACCTGGAAAACATGGCAAAAGTTACCATGTTAACCGGTTCGCTGGTTGGTCTGGCCTATACCACGGAGTTCTTTATCGCCTGGTATTCCGGAAACCCATTCGAAGGTTTTGCATTCATTAACCGCGCCATGGGACCATACTGGTGGTCCTACTTTATCATGATTTCATGTAATGTGATCTCTCCGCAGCTCTTCTGGTTTAAGAAGATCCGTACCAATCCAGTGTCTCTGTGGATTATCAGTATCTTCGTAAACATTGGAATGTGGTTCGAGCGCTACGTAATTGTGGTTACCAGTCTGCACCGGGACTTCCTCCCCTCCAGCTGGGATCTGTATATCATGACATTCCATGACTATGGTATCCTCATTGGATCCTTTGGTCTGTTCTTTACACTGTTTCTGCTTTTCTGCCGCGTCTTCCCTACGATTGCCATCGCAGAGATCAAAACAGTAATGAAAAGCCCCGATGCCCGTGGATACGGTGGAGGGCATTAATCCAGCGGAATCTGGAAGGAAATTATGGAAAAGCTAAACGCAATGACCGAAAAGCTGGAAGCCTTTTTCGATCGCTTCTTCGACAAGCAGTATCAGGCATTTCGAAATCTCCTGGACAAGCTGTTCGAATACACCTATCGCGAAACCGAAAAGGGTGTGTTCGGGCTATTCAATACTCCAGAAAAGATTGCCGAAGCGGCGCGCAAGACGAAAGAGAAAGGATATACAAACTTTGATTGCCTCACTCCATTTCCGGTGCACGGTCTTGAGTTCGACATGGGCTTCAAACGTTCGAAGCTTCCATACGTTACTTTCTTTGCCGGCCTTCTGGGCTTCTGCACGGCCTTCTTTCTGCAATACAACACGCATGAGCAACTGATCGGCGTTACTCTGACTCATGCCATCGATGCATTTCCTAACCTGAACTCTTATCCGTTGAACATCGGCGGTAAACCCAGCTATAGCTGGCCGGCCATGGTGCCGATCTGCTTCGAGCTCACTGTTCTATTTGGCGGTCTGGGAACATTCTTCTCCATGCTGATGATTTCCAGAATCCCCAAACCGTTCCGCAAGACTCTGCATCCTTCCATCACCGATGACAAATTCTGTCTCTGGATTCCGGAAGATTCGGCCAACTTCGACAAAGAAGGAGTGAAAGCATTCCTTCAGGAACTGGGCGCCGAAGAGATCACAGCAGTGGGGGAATCGGCCTAGCCGAGGTTGGAACATGACTGAAAAGGCAACAACTATGAATATCACTGCTCGACTGCTCAGTATTCTTATTATTACAGGTGCCGTAGTGGTACTGGGACAATGCAATTACTCCGNCAACAAATCTGGTATGCATTACTTCCTGGATATGCACGATTCGCCGGCAGTGGAATCCCAGGAAGAAGATCCCAGCACTCTGGATGAATCCTACAGCGGAAACTACAAGAAAACCATGGGCCCCCTGGAGTCCTGGGGCGGACCTGGATCCGCAGCACGCACTGCTCCCGAAGGCACTGTGCCCCGAAATAAGACCCCTTACCTCTATGAGGCCTCTGATTTTGACACTCCCGCAAAGGAGCTAACCAATCCGCTGCAGGCAACCAAAGAAGTCCTGGAGCGAGGACGTAAAGAATTCAATACCTATTGCGCCGTTTGCCACGGAAACACCGGACATGGCGATGGACCGGTTACTCCGCGTTTTGGCGACATCCCTGCTCTGGCAGGTCCCAACTCCAACGTTCTGGGCTGGGAAGAGGGTCGCTTCTTTCACATGATCACGGTGGGCCGGGCGCGAATGAAGCCTTATGCCGCGCAAATCGAAGAGAAGGATCGCTGGGCCATCATTCACTATATCAAGCTGCTGCAGAAGCAGGAACAGTAGAGAGAGTACAGACAGGAACGATTATCTATGGCAAATCTGGAACAGGACAAACTGAAGTTTGAATTTCCTCAGCGACTGAAAATGATCAGTCTGGTGCTGGTGGGAATCGGTCTGGCGCTGACGATCACGCAGGTGTTCGTACCCTGGCACGGCGAAGGCGGTGGCGAGCACGGAAACCCGCGTCTTTATATCTCTATTCTTCTGGCACTTCTGGTAGCTCTGCCCTTGAGTCTGGGCGGAATCTATTTTACCGCGCTGCATCATGCATCGGGCGCGGCCTGGAGCGTTACCGTTCGTCGGATTGCGGAGAACTATTTCTGGTTCCTTCCATTTTGCCTGATTGCCCTTGCCGTTGTATTTGTAGGCCTGGGCGATGCCTACCATCACTGGGTTGGTAAAACAGAAGACCCGGTGATTGCCTGGAAGTCTGCGTATTTGAACACTTCTTTCTTCATTGGAAGAAACACCGTAATCCTGATTCTCTGGACCCTGTTTGGCTTTCTATTCTGGAAGAAGTCTACCAACCAGGACCTGGACGGAAACGTTTCGCATACCAAGTCCATGATCAAGTGGTCCGCGGGCTTTCTGGTGGTGTTTTGTCTTACTCTTTCCGTGAACTCCTGGGATCTTTCCATGAGCCTGGAGCCCCACTGGTTCTCCACCATGTGGGCCGTTTACATCTTTGCAGGTCTGGCGCTCACTACGTTTGCGTCATTGATTCTATGGGTGAATTATCTCAAAGGTCAGGGCCTGCTGGGCAATGCGGTAAACGAAAACCATATTCATGACATGGGCAAATACCTCTGGGGTCATACGATCTTCTGGGGATATATCATGATCTGCCAGTATCTGCTGATCTGGTATGGAATGCTGCCGGAAGAAACAATCTTCTACCACAAGCGCATGTTTGACGTAGTTGATGGAAACCTGGTGTTCAATACCTGGGCGATCTTCAGTCTTGCGCTGGTCGTTGTTCGTTTTGCCATTCCATTCTTCGCTCTTCTGAAGCGAGAAAACAAAAGAAACATCAAGTTTCTGTCCGTTATTGCCTGGATCGTAATTCTGGGGCAAATCCTCGATATGTATTGGGTGGCTTATCCGACTCTGCAAGAACACGGCGAGTTCGTTATGTTCTCATGGCAAGAGATTGGAACACTGATGCTATTGGGCGGCGCCTACATCTTCGTGGTGGGCTCGGCTCTGTCCAGAAAGCCGCTGGTGCCGGTGAAGGATCCGAAACTGGAAGAATGCCTTCATATGCATCATTGATTAGGAAAAGGAAAGCGAAAACAATGCAATCCATGAAATACATCTTACCTGCACTCATTCTAGCCAGCGTCGTAGCCTGTAGCTCGGAAAAGCCTCCCATCTATGAGGCCACTCCGGACAGCCTGTATAAAGGATCGCTCTACTACGCAAGTTCGGAATACAACTGCAAGAGCTGCCACGGAACGCAATGGGATGGAAATGGTCCAGAAGCCAAAAACCTGGAGAAAGACGGAATTAAGGTTCCTTCCTTCACCGATGCCACTCCTCCCGAAGTTACTCCGGTGGATTACTTCAAGGCCATGACCGTGGGCACTGCGAATACCAAGACACTGCCATCCGGGCATGCATTTCAATCTCACACAGATCGCGGTCGCTGGGCGATGGCGAACTTCCTCTATTCTCTGGCGCCCGCTGTGGCCACCAAAGACCAGGCCAAGCGACAGGAAGCTATGACCAAAGCGATGGAAGAAGCAAAGCAGGCCTATTCAGAAAGTCGTCGATGGAACATGGGATTTGTTCCTCTGGCAGAACGACCGAAATCGCCAAAGCTGGAAGATATGAAAGGATACAATCCGGTCCCTTCGCAACAATAAGGGAGACACAGGAATTAGATCAGAACCATGAAACTACTCAGTAACGATTACAACCGCACCACCGGGCTTTATCTCATTGTTTCCACCATCTGGCTACTTCTGGGAGTAGTCATTCGATTGGTAAATGAGCTCCAACTGGTGACTTTCGCTCCGGGAACAGACACCCTATTTCACTATGGATATCTACGGCCCATTGGCGCAAACATCCTGATCTTCGGCGGATTTCTGGGTTATTTCTTTGCGCTGGGGTATCAGATAATCCATGCGCGAGCCAGCTTTCGCGTGGACCTGGCCGGACAGGCCGCCCTGGGCATCCATCAGCTCGGACTGATTGTGGGAACCATAACCATCCTATCCGGTTATAACACCGGACGCGAATACGGCGAGTATACATGGATTGTGGACAATCTGTTCATGGTTGTTTTTACAATCTTCCTTGTTCTGCTGCTCATTTCACTCTGGGGCAAAGAAGATATCAAGGTCTATGAAAAATTCGCTGCAGCCACCATAGGCGGTATGCTGGTTTTTTACTTCCTGGGTAACTTTGGAATGCCCAATGCGTTGCTAGAAAGCACATCTCCCACTTCCGGCGCTCAAGATGCCATGGTAGCGGAGATGTATCGAAATGCAGTCTTAACCTTCTTTGTATTATTCCCTCTTTTCACCATGGGCTACTACTGGGTTGAAAAGCATTATGAACTTCCTATCTATAGCGAAGCGACTGCCCATTTCCAAATTGTGGCAGGCGCGATCCTGATCCCTCTGGCGGCGGGAAATGCTCTGCTCGGCACAGCCGATGCAAAGATTTTGCAAGAGATTGGAACCGGCGGAGCCCTGGCGCTTACCATTTCATTGCTTGCAGGGGTTGCAAACATCCATTACTCGCTTTCAAGAAGCGGTAAGAATGTGCAGTCCGATCAGGACGGAAAAGCCATCCGCTGGGGCCTTATCCTGATTGGTACCTATCTGGTTATCCGATTCCTCTTGCAGATCCCTTTGATCGGCAGCAACTTTCGCTACATGGCCTGGAACAATCAGGACGTATACTTTGTAGCGAGCACCGTAGCACTGCCGGTGGCTCTGGGATCAGCTTATCTGCTTCTGGGGTATTGGAAGCAGGCCTCCACGAACAAAGGCCTTAAGCGCCTGGCGAACTTCTTTCTATACATTGGCATCATTCTGGTGCTGTTGGGATCCTTCTCCCAGGGATGGCTGCAAGCCCACGCTGCATCCTCCATTACTGGCGAAGGCGCCGACCAGGCCCTTGCCGTAAAGGATTGGTCTCATGTATTGTTCGCCGGCAGCCTTGAGTTCAATGATACAAAGGCCATCGCCAATGCACTTTTTCAATACCTGTATTCGCTCTATAGCCTTGTTCTGCTCGGTCAGATCATGGTGGTTCTAGGAGTCTTTTCCGGCTCCCTGGCTGTGCTACTCGGTTCGTCCGGAAAAGCGGCACAGTACAGCCGACCCACTCTTTTCGCAGAGTCCAGCAGCCACTAGAGGTAAATAATGAAGTCACCTTTTAAAACAGCAACATCTACATTAATAACCACCATCGTTTCTGGCGTGGCAGCATTTCTGGCATTCATTGTGATTCCATTTGGTAATCCACAACTGCACGGAAGTCACGAGTATACTCATGCACCCGAAGACGTGCTGGTACTGGAAGGCCAGGAAGTATACTACCAGGAAGGTTGCCAGTACTGCCATTCGCAGGGCCTCCGCGCCGAATCCTGGGAACTTATGCGATTCTCAAATATGGAGAAATTGGGCTACTTCCCTGCTCCCGCCGAGAATGCATCGGTGTTCTTCACTCCTTCCGTGCAAGGCTCATCCCGGATTGGGCCGGACCTTAGCCACATCGCTCTGAAAATGGACAAGGATGCTCTTCGCTCCTTGCTAAACAGCGGCGCGGCCAAGAATGCCTACGACATCAAATCAGGTAATCATGACTTTCGCTATCTATTTGCCCAGGACAACCTGGATGCGCTGGCGCTTTCCTGGAAAATCAGATGGATGATGAACTTTGCTCTTCCGCTGAACGATCCATATCAGAGATCTGTGTTTTCACGACTGCAGGATCAGACCAGAGGAGATGCACTGGTCGAATACCTGAACTTCCTGGGAAGCCGTGCCGGCGCCTACGAAGGGCAGTTCTACCAGTAACAACCGTAATTGAAAGGAATCGGCAAGAATTATGAGTGATAACAAGAATTCCAACAAAGGCATCCCCGGCTGGATCAATTTCCTGTTCTGGGGCGTTCTGGCCGCAGGCGTTCTGTATGCGATTTTCGCGCAGGGCTTTTTGAACCAGTCTGATGCTGTTGCTGTACGCGACGAAATGGGACAGAGATACGTTGTTCCCACTATCGATATTGTTCCCATTCGAACGCAGGAAGCCATCGATGCAGGGGACAAGACCTATCACCGCGTTTGCATTGCCTGCCATGGCGCTAATATGGAAGGAGGGGTCGGTCCCAAACTTTCGGATGCAGAATGGCTCCACACTCCGGCTGCGGAATCGCATCTTGCAAAGCTCGTAATGAACGGTATCCCGGCGGCGCAAACAAAAGCCCCGAAAGGGACCCCCATGCCGGCGCGAGGCGGACA
>JAGRNC010000918.1 GCA_020440935.1 Leptospiraceae bacterium
GGTGAATCTTCGCAGGATGGCGCGCCGAAAAGCCCCATCGGGAATCCCATGATTGCAACGGCAAAAGCACGAAGCAAAGGTAGCAACCATCGCTTTCGCTCAGAAATCAATTTCAATCCCCTTCGGATGGAACACTCTTCTACAATCTGCTTGCCGGACCACGAATCAATGAAGATCTGTACAATGCACTTGTAAACCAGTTTGTGCGCCACCGAAAGATGAGCAGAACCAGTAAGGACCGACTGTTGGGCGCTGCCCTTCCTGGCGCTTCGGTCAAAAATGCAATCCCGGTAGGATCGGAACATCGCTGGCGGCGTCTACGTTGATCAGCCCGATTTGTATTCCGTTGTTATCGTTCGAGTAATTGAACAAACCAACCATAAGTCCGTTGTTCTTTCGTCCGATGTTCCAGGCCCCTACCATCAATCCGTCTCCATCACCTCGGAGGTTGATGGCGCCTATATGCACTGCATCCGCAGGTCCCAGAAAATTGACGTTTATAAATCCAATGCGCAAGGGGCTATCGCCGCCGTAGCCGTTCAATAGGCCGATTTGTATGCCCGGTTTTTTAGCT
>JAGRNC010000919.1 GCA_020440935.1 Leptospiraceae bacterium
CGGCTTGCCGGCAAAACCGGATCTGGCGGGATCAGGGCCTGCCGCCGCTGCGCATTGCGGTGAATGTATCCGGCCGGCAATTCCTGCAAACCGGGTTTGCCGAAACCGTGGAGCGGATTCTACGCGAGAGTCAATTAGAGCCATCCGGCCTGGAGTTGGAAATCACTGAAACCGTGCTGGCTCGGGATAGTCGACAGTGTGTTGAAACCCTGCAAGCGCTCAAAAATCTGGGTCTGGAAATTGCGGTGGATGATTTTGGCACCGGCTATTCCTCACTGAGTTACCTTAAGCGATTTCCGATTGATACGATTAAAGTTGATCGATCTTTCGTCGTTGAATGCGATGTCAATGGCGAAGATGCAGCAATTTGCGCCGCCATCATCTCATTGGCGCGTAGCCTGGGATTAAAGACCCTCGCCGAGGGGGTGGACAAACCGGGGCAACTGGATTTTTTGCGCGCCGAGGGATGTTTTGCTTATCAGGGTTATCTGTTTAGTCAGCCGTTGCCAGCGGGCAAAATGGCTGACATGTTGCGAAAATAGAGGGTCAGCGGCCAGCAACGTCGGG
>JAGRNC010000920.1 GCA_020440935.1 Leptospiraceae bacterium
AGTGGAACGGGCATCTTCGGGATTTGTGGTAAATCCTATCTGGTTATTACATACGATATGAAGCGTTCCGCCCACTTTGTAAGAGGGTAGCGCGGACATGTTCAGACATTCGTAGTTGATTCCCTGGCCGGCAAAAGCGGCATCTCCATGAATTAGAAGCGGCAGATGTTTGCGTCGTTCGGTATCGCCGGCCTTTTCCTGGCGAGCTCGAATGGAGCCCATGACTACCGGATTAATCACTTCCAGATGCGATGGATTGAACGAAAGGCTTAGATGCACCGAATGCCCGTTTAAGGTTTCGTATTCGTTGGAGTATCCCAGATGGTATTTCACATCTCCCGAATCAATTTCTTCGGTGATGTTTTCATTGAATTCCGCAAAAATGAGTCCTGGATCTTTACCCAGTATGTTTGCCAGCACGTTCAGTCGACCACGATGGGCCATACCTATTACGATTTGCTCAATGCCGTCGTCGCCGGCCACTTCCACCGCAGCCGCAAGAGTTGGGATCAGGCTTTCGCCGCCTTCCAATGAAAAACGCTTCTTCCCTGGATAATGTGTT
>JAGRNC010000921.1 GCA_020440935.1 Leptospiraceae bacterium
CATCGGCGGCAGCGATGCGTCCGGCATCGTCTACGCGGTCGGCGACAACGTCACACGCGTCAAGGTGGGCGACGAAGTTGTGATGCATTGCGGCATGTGGAATGCCGACTGCCCGTTCGTGAAGGGCGGCGGCGATCCCATGTATTCGCCCAGCTTCCGCATCTGGGGCTATGAGTCCAACTACGGCAGCTTCGCCCAGTTCACCCGGGTGCAGGCCCACCAGTGCGTGCCGAAGCCCAAGCATCTCACCTGGGAGCAGGCGGCGGCCTACATGCTGGTCGGCGCCACCGCCTACCGGATGCTGATGGGCTGGCCGCAGCACAAGCTGGAGCCGGGCGATCCGGTGCTGGTGTGGGGCGGGGCCGGCGGCCTCGGCTCCATGGCCATCCAGATCGCCGACAGCATCGGCGCGGTGCCGGTTGCGGTGATCTCCGACAACGACAAGGTGGAATACTGCAAGAGCCTGGGCGCCCGCGGCTGCATGAACCGCAAGGACTACGACCATTGGGGCATGCTGCCCCACTGGAAGGACGCCGCCGGCTATGCCAAGTGGCTGAAGG
>JAGRNC010000922.1 GCA_020440935.1 Leptospiraceae bacterium
GGTGCATCGCATGGCCACTTACTTTCGAACGCTTCGAAGAAACCTGGCCCGATTGATGCACAATCGAAAGAAGGATCCGCTGGCCGTACTGCTGACGCCCGGCCCTGCTAACGAAACATATTTTGAACATGCTTACCTGGCTTCCTATCTTGGCTACTCTCTAGCCGAGGCCGAAGATCTCACTGTTCGCGAGCAAAAGCTCTATCTAAAGACGGTGGAAGGGTTCCAGCAGGTTGATATAGTATTTCGCCGAGTAAACGATGAGTTTCTGGACCCCCTGGAACTACGGCCAGACTCGCTACTGGGTGTGCCCGGGCTGCTGCAATGTATTCGCGCAGGCAACGTAATTGTAGTGAATCCGCCGGGCTCGGCCATCCTGGAAGACCGCGCTTTGCTTGCCTATCTTCCGGATCTGAGCCGCCATTTTCTGGGGGAAGATCTAATCCTGCCAAATGCAACTACTTACTGGCTGGGCGATCCTTCCATGCGGGCAGAAGCGCGAAACCGCCAGGACATTGTAATTAAGCCTACCATCCGCCGAAGAGGCGAAGAAGG
>JAGRNC010000923.1 GCA_020440935.1 Leptospiraceae bacterium
GATAAAGAATATACGCAAAACATTAAATCTGCCAAGCGCATGATTGAGAATGAAGAGCGCGAAGTCTTCGAAGGTCTCGAAGAGGTTATTCACGAGCACCCCGTACTGCTGAACCGCGCACCGACATTGCACCGTTTGGGTATCCAGGCCTTTTTGCCGGTACTGGTAGAAGGCAAAGCGATTCAACTGCATCCGCTCGTTTGCCATGCGTTCAACGCTGACTTCGACGGCGACCAGATGGCTATTCACGTGCCTCTGTCTCCGCGTTCGCAACTCGAAGCATGGCTGCTGATTCTCTCGGCGCATAACCTGCTGAACCCTGCCAACGGCCAGCCGATCGTAGGTCCGACTCAGGACATGATTCTGGGTCTCTATTATCTGACCGCAGACCTGGCGGGTGCAAAAGGCGAGGGAATGATATACGACAACATGGACGAGCTCAACTATGCGCTCGACCGTGGTACCGTAGAATACCGGGCACGCGTGCGTTTCGTGCAGAATGATAAGATTTTCGAAACCACACCAGGCCGTTTGATTTTCAACCAGAT
>JAGRNC010000924.1 GCA_020440935.1 Leptospiraceae bacterium
GCCTTTGCTCCCCGGGTTCTATCCATTCTCGATCTCATCAAATAGCTGACCATGCTCTTCTTTCAGGGTTTTCAGTTCATCTTCGATCATCCGGTATTCGTGTAGCTTTCTACGAATATAACGCGCAGTGATTCGGCTCTTTTCCATCAGTCCTTCCGGAGTCAAAACATATGCGTACGCCCACTTATTTCTACTATTTTTGAAGTTACGCGTCTTGAGCCATCCTTTTTCGAGCAATCCTTTGAGTACAAAGTTAGTCTTGCCCAGGCTGGTGTTCAGCCTGACTGCCAGTTCTCTCTGAGAAAGCTCCGGCTCTTCGGCCAATATACTCAGAACGCGATGATTTATTTCTTCTTGAAGGTCCATAAAAGAATGGAATGCGAATTTATTCACCGCTCGGCGAGCAGGCTGCATCGCAAACAATAGTAAAGACAGACGGATTCAAAAGACTGGCCGGCAGCGAAATTCGCGGCTCGCCATTTTTGAGGGATGCGAAGGCTACGCTCTTTTCTTCACCCAGTGCCAGTAGAATACCCTTTCGGGAAC
>JAGRNC010000925.1 GCA_020440935.1 Leptospiraceae bacterium
GAAAAGGGCTACATGGTAGAAACCAACAAGAACCTGGGCAATTTCACGGTTACTGATTTCCAGGAGGGAACTATGGACTTTGTTTTACCTCCGCCCAAGCAGGGACTGGGAAAACTAAATGTGCAGCCCAGTGAATACACCTTTCCGGAACTATTCGAATTCCTCGAAAAGCTAAACAAAGGCGAACACGAAATCAGCGCCGAAGCATTGCAGGGCGGCGCCGGGACCACAATGGCGGATGCCGGAAAAGGGAAGAATACAATCCGCATTCCGTCCCCGGAACAACTGGAAACTATCGTTCTGCAAACTCAAATGTGGATGGCACAGAATTGTGGAAATGTCGGCAAGCCCGGGGGACCCAGTCAGGCCGAGTGCAATGCCCGGATGCAGTACATTCTGCAGCTGCGACTTCTGGCGGCGGACGCCGAAAAAAAGCGGAATGAATTCCAGTATGAGATCCACAGCCGTCTGGCCACTCCGCTGGCCTGTATGTTATTCTTCTTTGTTTCCTTTCCCCTGGGAATGGTGGTCAAGCGATCT
>JAGRNC010000926.1 GCA_020440935.1 Leptospiraceae bacterium
GGATCTTGAATTTGCTGCGTTAGATGCGGTTGAAAGAGATTCCGGTTCTGCCTGTGGCAGATTTCTGGTTTCGGCCGGCCGAAGGGCGGGCCGAAGATAGCCGGAAGAATCCGGAGAAAATCCGGAATTTCTGAGATTGCGTCAAAGGAGCAATTCCACCGGCGCATACACAAACTCAAATGTTCCCATCGGCCCGGGCGGCGTTGCCCGGGTCTTTTTTTCGCCGATGGAATTGCTCTCTAATTGATCGGAGATTTATCGCGTTTGCGTTAATGTTTTGGACGGTTTCCACGGAGAAATACAGTGCGCCAGCTTCCGATGCGGCTTCGGGCGGGATACGGGCCTCTGGCTGTGATCTCTACCTCCCTCCAGCGGCAGAATCAAGTGGTTTCCACGGCAATTCCATGGGCAATTCCAGGTGCAGTCGGGTCGCTCAATTCTTGAAATTCGGGATTCGTTGGCTTTGCGCCGGGGCGTCGTTGGCATTGCTCCATCGTTATCAGCTTCGAGTCCGGTGGCCCTTTTGCTTTTGACTCT
>JAGRNC010000927.1 GCA_020440935.1 Leptospiraceae bacterium
ACATTGAGCGCCAGATACTACAAAGATGGCGCCGAAATCCTGGTGCACCAGGAGAATGCCAATCCTCGGAAATTAACTCCCCGGGAATGCGCACGTCTTATGGGCTTTCCGGATTCCTTTAAGATTCCGGTATCCAATACCCAGGCCTATCGACAGTTCGGAAACTCGGTAGTGGTGCCGTTGATTGCTGATATAGTACAAGAAATTAGAAATGTTATTACCATTCCAGAACCTGCCCGGGCGATTTGAAGGCGACGAGTCCATAGCGGGCGCTTGCCTGCAAAGCGACGGATTCTTCTTTAAGTTTCTATCCGCAAACGAGACGGGGGCCACAGGCTCACACCAGGCAGGCTTCTATATTCACCGACAGGCATACTGGCTTTTCTTTCCGCAGCCGGGAAAGAAGGGAGAAAACTCATTTCGAGATATCGAAATCGAATGGGCTGATGGCACGGTAACGTCCAGCAGATTTACCTGGTATGGAAAAGGCAATAAGTCCGAATACCGAATCACAAAGGGTCTTCATTTCCTGGG
>JAGRNC010000092.1 GCA_020440935.1 Leptospiraceae bacterium
CTGGAATTTGACGAAGATCTGGTAGTGCCGGATCCGGAACTCTCCATTCTGGACGGCGCCATCGCGCCCTGGAGCGGAGGCCGAAGTTACTGGTATCTGGAGACACTGCAGGAGCTTTCGCATGAGTTGGATTTTCATCCATCCTTTCCGTATAAAAAACTTTCGGCGGCCCACAAGAAAGCCATACTCTATGGATTCCAATCGGGAAGCTATTACTTTGAAGGCGTCATCAACAACCTGCGACGACGATACAAAGAAACCAAGTCCGATGATGTTCGTATCTGGTTGGAGCGATACATGGGCGAGACCCAGTGCCCCGATTGTAAAGGACATCGGCTCAGGCCGGAAACGCTGGCCGTTAAATTTCATGGCCAGGGAATCCATCACCTGGTGGACCGAAACATTCGGGATCTTCTGCACTTTTTTGCGGAAGTGAATCTTACCGAATCGGAGGCAAAGATTGCCGAGCGAGTTCTAAAAGAAATCAATGAGCGTCTGGGCTTTCTTAACAATGTGGGCGTGGGCTACCTGACGCTTTCCCGATCGGCCGGAACCCTTTCCGGGGGCGAGGCCCAGCGCATCCGTCTGGCCACGCAAATCGGATCGGCGCTTATGGGCGTTCTTTACGTTCTGGATGAACCATCCATCGGGCTGCATCAAAGGGACAACCGACGATTGCTGGATACCCTGAAAAGTCTGCGCGATATGGGAAACACCGTGCTGGTGGTGGAGCACGATGAAGAAACCATTCGAGAGGCCGATCACGTGGTCGATCTGGGGCCGGGAGCCGGAGTGCACGGCGGCTACGTTGTTGCCAACGGGGCTCCTTCAAGCCTGGCATCGCAGAAAGAAAGCATAACTGGAAAATACCTATCCGGTGAACGAAAAATCCACATTCCCCAGGAGCGACGATCCGGCAACGGCCACACCCTGACCATTCGAGGAGCAAGCGAGAACAACCTGCAGAATGTGGATGTGGATTTTCCGCTGGGTATGCTGATTTGCGTTACTGGAGTAAGCGGCTCGGGCAAGTCTACGCTGATCAATGATATCTTGCACAAATCGCTGGCAGCGCGACAGGGATCGCGTATGCGACCGGGCAAGCATAAAAAGATCGAAGGACTGTCGCAAATCGAGCGTGTGATTGCCATCGATCAGGAACCCATTGGTCGAACTCCGAGGTCCAACCCGGCCACATACACCGGGTTGTTCACTCCCATTCGCGAGTTATTTTCTTCGCTTCCGGAAGCGAAACTTCGCGGCTATAAGCCGGGCCGGTTTAGCTTTAACGTGGCTGGCGGTCGATGCGAGAACTGCGAGGGGGCAGGTATCCTGAAAATTGAAATGCACTTTCTTCCCGATGTTTTTGTGACCTGCGACGTATGTCAGGGCAAGCGATTCAACCGGGAAACCCTGGAAGTAAAGTACCGCGGAAAAAGTATCTACGAAATCCTGGACATGACTGTGGAGGATGCATTGCCATTCTTTGAGAACATTAGCATCGTCCACAACAAACTGCAGACTCTGTCGCGGGTGGGCCTGGACTATATCAAACTTGGTCAGGCCGCTACAACTCTGTCGGGAGGGGAGGCGCAACGAATCAAGCTTGCTTCGGAACTTTCACGGCGCAGCAGCGACAAAACCATGTATATCCTGGATGAGCCAACTACAGGACTTCATTTCGAAGATATACGCAAACTTCTGGAAGTATTACATGAGCTGGTGGATCGCGGAAGTTCTATGGTCGTAATTGAGCACAATCTGGATGTGATTAAGACCGCCGACTGGCTCATCGATCTGGGCCCGGAGGGAGGCGATGGCGGCGGTACGGTAGTCGCAGAAGGAAGCCCCGAAGATGTGGCGGGGAATGCGCATAGTTTTACCGGACAATTTTTAAAGCCTCTTCTGGAGGGCAGGGAAGCCAGCCCGGCCGGAAGACGGGCCAGCAAAGAGACAGGTGCGCTATCGGCCAGGGCCGGTTTCAGCGCAAGCAATGGTTCTGCGGCCAATGGGAGCAGCTCGGCTACCGCCAGCACAGTGGCAAAGGCCAACGGAAGGCCAGCCGCGAAGAAGTCTGGAGCGCAGAAGGCCAAGAAATCTGGCGGCGCAAAAAAAAGCGCCGCGCGAAAATCTGCAGAAAGAAAGTCGAAGAAAGGATAGTACGCATCTGAAAGGAAGCGTTAGCTTTCTTCGTGCTCCTCATCGCCAAACAGATCCGGATAAAGCGATCGGAGCACATCGGCTTCCCATTGGGCCAGTTCTTCATCGGCTCGGTCCATGCCGCCGTCTGGATCTTCCTGGATCCATTTGAGTATTTCTTTTGCTTCTTCGTCGATGGCCGCCAGAGAGGACGAAAGCTCCTCGGCTTCCTCGGAATAAGAAAAATAGGCCGCAATCTTTTTGATTTGCAGACGATGCTTGATCTCGGCCAGGGCCGGGCTTTCCTCGGGCAAGAAATCCAGGCTGGCCAGGGAAGCCTGTTCGAAATAGTCGTTCACCAGCTTTTGTTCGAAATCCAGCAACCTGGTCTCCGCTTCGTCGAAATCGGAATCGAACAAATCCGAGATCTGACCCAGAATTTCCTCTTCGTCGGTACCGGCCACCAGGGCTGCATAAAGGAGAATTAGCCTTTCCAAAAGTGCGGGAAATTTCTCGGATTCAGGATCGTTGCTAAATAGAGCTTCTTCGGTTTGGTCTGCCATGGTATACTGTCGGGCCGATATAGGCGCCTGGCGTCAACTGTTCCGCGAAAAACAGGTCGCTGGCCTCCGGCATGGAGCGGCGATTTTTTTGGGGCGAATTAGAGGATTAGACCTGCTGCAGAAAATCTTCCAGATCGCTGCGAACTTCCTGGCGAAGGTTCTCGAATTCCAGACCGATTCGATGGGCTCTTTCCAGGCTTTTGATATTTCGAATGCTTCCAATGATGGTGTAGGTCTTTTCTCCCGGAAAATGCAGATCGAAAGTTACTTCTTCGCCCGGAAGGAAACCCTTCATCACCGATGGATTATGCGGATGCAAAATACCTGCACCTCCGGTATTGATGTCAACGACGGGGCAGTGCTCGGGATTCTCCGGAACGATAGTGCGCTCCAGCACTTCCTTTTCCAGATTGGTGACGATGGACTTCACTGCATTGTAATGCGAGTCATCCATTGGCTCATTTGAAATCACCGTTGCCAGTCCGATCATATGCACACCTTTAAATAGCACCGGTATGGAGACCTCGGAGAGGATTCGGTCTGCATTGGATTCATAGGTCAGGATCTTTTTATATTCATCCATGGAGAGCACCGGAAAATCCGGCATTCGGCCGCTGGTGCGGTCGGGAATGAAGATGGGCACTTCGCGGGCGCTTATGGCTCGCATTCGATTATCCAGACGAAATGATTTGCGGATGCTCAGCCTGGCATTCTCGGCAATCTTTTTGAGCGCCACCCCGGCTTCCTTGAATGGGCTGTCCTGCTTTTCGTCCACTTTGCCCAGCGCTTCGGGAATAGACCGAACCGTGATTAGATCATCCACTACCAGCTTTCTCGAATCTGCAGCAAGACTGACTCGCTTCTGCTTTCGAATTTTGCGCTTCAAATGCAATCGCACTGGATGGAGGAGTTCCTTTCCAGGCGCCTCTCTAGTTTGTACTTTGCATTCGAGGAGCATCAAATGCTGATCATGGTTTACAATCAGTACTCGGATGTCGGCATCGGGCCGGTTATGCTCTACGTGTAGAAGGGGCACTTCGTAGCCCAGAACCCGAACTGGCTCGACCGTAGTTTGATCCTTGATATGAACGGGTAGGCGAGTGAAAATCTTGGAGCAAATCTGGCGTAACTGCTCGGGATCGTTTACCTTTTTCACCTCTTCCGACATGGCTCATTTACAAAGGATCAGCGAGCCATCCAGGATTCCATAAAATTTCCAGGCTCGGTCCATTTCCGGGCCGTAATCGTAACGCCCGTTCCGGGAAAATTCATTGCCTTGAGGGACTAAGCCCCGAGCAATAACCGCATGAGCTGGTACAATGGACTCAGTTTGCTGGGGATTCTAACTTTTATCATGTTTGCGTGGGTACTTTCAGAAAATCGAAGGGCCCTTCGATGGAAACCCGTACTGGCGGGGCTGATTCTCGCTCTGGCAATCGGCGCCTTTTTGTTTTCTCCTATCGGCGGTACCGTAGTATTCCGCTGGATTAACGGTGGCGTGCTGGCTTTGATCTCCGCGGCCTCCGCCGGAGCCCGATTCCTATTTGGCCCGCTGGCCCTTCCTCCGTACGAGGAGGGTTCCATTGGCTTTATCCTGATGTTTCAGGCATTGCCCACAATTGTATTCTTTTCTGCTTTCATCGCCTTGCTCTATTACTTTGGCGTCATGTCCTTTCTGGTGCGCATTTTTGCCTGGGTATTTACACGGGTATTTCGCACCTCCGGCGCCGAGTCCCTCACCACTGCCAGCAACATATTTGTTGGCGTGGAATCCATTCTCACAGTGAAACCGCACCTGGCGAAAATGACCCGCTCGGAGCTTCATCTGGTGCTCACAGCGGGTATGGCCACGGTAGCCTCAAACGTGATGGCGCTTTATGTCAGTATGCTGCAAAATCAGTTCCACGAGATCGCAGGCCATTTGATCTCTGCCAGTCTACTGAGTGCGCCGGCGGCTGTAGTATTTGCGAAGATCCTTGTGCCGGAAAGGGAACAGCCAGAAACTCTTGGCCTGCATGTGCATCCCCACTACGAAAAGGAAGACTCCTTTATCGAAGCGATTATCAACGGCTCCACCAATGGGATGAAATTAATATTTGGAATCGTGGCTCTTTTGCTGGCCGTCATTGGGCTGGTCGAGCTGCTAAATCTGATTCTTAAATCCGCCAGTGCGGCTCTAACCGATGGAGCGGCGACCTTTTCGTTGGAAGATCTGATGGGATACATTTTCTATCCATTCACCATTATGATGGGAATTGAGCCGTCGCAGGCTTTTTCCGCCGCTCGCATTGTAGGGGAGAGGATTGTTCTGACAGAAGTGGCATCCTATGGCCACCTGGCGCAGGCTATTGGCGATGGCACGCTGGATAAACGAAGCGCCATTATTGTGAGCTACGCACTATGCGGGTTTGCGCATTTTGCATCGCTGGCCATCTTTGCGGGCGGAATCACTGCAATCGTCCCCGAGAAAACCAAAGAGGTGGCTTCGGTAGCATTCCGGGCGCTTATTTCGGCCAACCTGGCATGCTTGATGACCGGCGCAGTAGCAGGGCTATTCTACACCGGTCAATCCGTGCTTTTCTCTTGAGGAATTATCGGAGAAGTTGCAATACTGTTTGTGGCTTCTGATTGGCCTGGGCAAGCATCGCTGTTGCTGCCTGGGTCAGGATCTGATAGCGAGTGAAACTGATCATTCGCTCTGCCATATCCGTATCCCGAATCCTTGATTCGGAAGCCTGGATGTTTTCATAGGCATTCATCAGACCTTTAGAAGCATGCTCCAGTCGGTTCTGGTAAGCGCCCAGATCCGCACGTTGCTTGGAGATTCGCTTCAATGCCTCATCGGCCATACCAATTACCGAGTTCGCTTTGCCCGGAGTACTGATAGAAATAAAGGTCAGCACAGTTGGGTTTCGCAGTCCCAGTGCGGCGGTGGTCATGGTGTTCACATACACTCGCTCACGCTGATGCATGTTAGGACCAATGTGGAACCACATGGAAGCCGTCGGGTTCAAACGAGCAAACGCTCCAGTGAGCATTTTCATCTTGTTGAACTCAGCCTGCGAAGCGATCCGATCGATCTCATCGATTAGCTGCGAAACTTCCACTTGAATCTGCTGGCGGTCCTCTGAAGAGTAGATACCGTTAGCGGATTGCACTGCCAGCACTCGAATTCGTTGAATAATGCTCGCTGTTTCTTGCAGGTAACCTTCCGTGGTTTGAATGAAAGAAATGCCGTCTTCCGCATTCCTTTCTGCCTGACGCAGGCCCTGAACCTGAGTGCGCATCTTTTCTGATACAGCCAGCCCTGCTGCGTCATCCCCAGCGCGATTGATTCGCATCCCTGACGACAGTTTCTCGATGTCTTTGGAAAGATCCCAATCGTGAAACTTCAGTGTTCTGTGCGAATTAATGGCACTGATGTTGTGGTTGATAATCATGAGTAACCCTCCGTGTCTTCCTCGTTTTATTGATCGGAGGTTACTCGAAATTTAATGTAGAACTTTTTTCCCGCAGCAGTATTATTTATGATTTTCCTGCTGCGAACAAGCCGAGGAGGGCCTGCTTTGCGCTCGTATTACGAATTAGGGAGCGATGGGCCCTGTATTCCAAATACTGCAATACGGATCCACCGCATTGATCTTGCTTCTGGGCGCTAGCTTTTCCAGTGAATACATTCGCCGGGGCATTCGTCGATTTCGTTTTGCACCTGGTCCCAATCGCGTTCAGGGATTTCGGCTTTGTTTAGATTATTCCCGTTATTGTGGGTTTCCGACAGATCTTCTTCATCCATCTGAAAGTATGCTGGAAGATTGTCCGCGCATTGATTGCAGGATGTGCATTCATCCTTATCTACAAAAACAATCTTCTTCTCCATATAATGCAGTTCCTCCCTTGGTTCTGTCCTAGCAAGAAACTGTACACGGCCCGTGCAGGCCAGCGTTTTGTCGTCGAGCAGCGGGCCCACCCGCCGTCGGGAAAAGTTGAGATTGGAATTATGGATCGGTCCGATTCATACACAGAGCCACAGGCCGTGGCAATCCAGTCAGGGGACAAACATTGGCAGCGACAGCAGCAAGATCAGAAGCAAGAGTTTTAAAGTCAGCAGCAAATAAAGCCAGGACAAAGGGCAGTGAGCCAGGACTGTCCGGCGGCGCCAGCAAACCTTCGGCGGTATTACCTACGATCGTCGGTGAACTATGGACCTCCCGGCAGCGTCAGATGCATCCCATCCATTATACGGTGAGCTACCGCGCCAGCTTCAAGCCCGAGCTCCCCGATTTCTTTATTCAGAAATTTGTTAATCGCAAGAATGCTATGATTTTGGATCCGTTCGGCGGACGGGGAACCACAGCCATACAGTCCAACCTGAATGGCTTCGGAGCGGTTCATAATGACCTCAGTCCTATTGCCGGATTCCTGGGGCGTGCCCGCCGAAGGATCCCCGAGCTTGCTGAGCTGAAGGCTCGTCTGGAAACACTGGAACTGGATTCCAGAAAGAGTTCGATCGGCGCCGAAGAGTTTCGTCGTCTGGAGCCATTTTTTCATGAACGAACCATCCATGAAATCCAGAACTTAAAGCAAATGCATCTGGAGAATGCGGACGATACGGCCCTTTCTTACATCGCTCTGACCGCTCTGTCCCGGTTGCATGGTCATTCCGACGGCTTTTTCTCGGTGTACTCTTTTCCGCAGATTTCCATCATGCCCGACGCCCAGCGTAGAAACAATGCCAAGCGTGGCCTGGTCCCTGTTTATAAGGAAGTGAAGGAGCGCATCTGGAAAAAGATGAAGCGTGATCTTTCCCAGCCTCTGAATAATGATTTTAATCGAGCGGCCTCGCGAAACCGATACTTGGCCTGCGATGCAAGGAGCCTGGATCTGGACACTGGTTCCATCGACCTGATTGTGACCTCGCCTCCGTTTCTGGATAAGGTGGATTACAAGAAGGATAACTGGATGCGCGCATGGTTTTTGGGAGTGGAGGATCAAATGGACGATCTGCCCCTGGCCATTTTTGCGCGTCTGGAACAATGGAAGCAATTCATGAAAGAGGCGATGATCGAATTCGGTCGGGTGCTTCGTCCAGGTGGCCATGCCGTCATTGAAGTAGGGGAGGTAGTCTCTTCCGGAGAAATGGTCTTCCTGGAAAGGGAGCTCGCCTCTATGCTACCGCTACAGGTGGAAGGCGGTCACATTCGTGCCGTGGAAATTTGCATCAATCAACAGGAATTCACAAAGCTCGCAAATTGCTGGAAGGTTACAAATAATTCCCGGGGTACCAACACAAATCGCTGTCTGGTATTCCAAAAATCGTAGAACTTGATCTTTCCCGTCCGGGCTTGCTGGATTTCCGGCCCGGATGAATGCCCGAAATTGAAAGCTCCTTTTTCAGCGAGTGTTCTCCTTAAAAACGGGGCGCGGGTTTTAAGACGAACGTTCGTTGGCGGAGGAATGGTTGCCAACGCTTCCGGGTATGCTACAATCCGCGATTCCCGCGTCCGCTTTACGAATGCGACATAATCCGCGGCGCTGTCGCATCACGGAAGGCTGGATTGGGCCCGCAATGGGACATAATCCAGGCCTAAACCGGATTGCAGAAGCCAGTCCTATGCGCCCGATGTAGCGCTATCCGATCCGGGCCTTTGAATCGGAAACGAACCATTCCCAACTGGAAAGCGACATAATACGGCCGGTCGGGAGACAGCTTTTCAGATCTCTAGCGCGCCCGTCATGGATCTGATGGGGCCGCGAAAGCTTCTGAGAAAGGGGAGGCCCCCGTCTGGATCTCGTATTGGTCGGAGAATTCACTAATATTTTCGCATTCGCAGCCGATGGATGGAGTATGCTAAGATCTCTCTGGACTGCAGCTACAGGCATGATTGCCCAGCAATACCACATGGACACAATTTCCAATAACCTGTCCAATGTGAATACAACCGGATTTAAGAAGAACCGGGCCGATTTTCAAGATATTGTCTATCAGCAGCAAGTTCTGGCCGGGACTCCGTCTACGGCCGTTTCAGAAATTCCCACCGGCGTATACGTTGGCCACGGAACACGAGTGGCCGCAACCCAGAAGCTGTTTGAGATG
>JAGRNC010000928.1 GCA_020440935.1 Leptospiraceae bacterium
GGCCACTTTTGCGGTTATTGCGGCCTTTTTATTGCGATTGGATGGAAGTGCTCTTTCGATTCTGGAGCTCCCGTATCTCCGGGTCACCGTAGCTATTGCCTTACCAGTTCAGATGACCGTTTTCTGGTTTTCGGGTCTGTACCGTGGAATCTGGCGGTTTTCGAGTATTCCCGATTTGGTCCGTATTCTATTTGCCTCTTGCCTCGGAGTCAGCGGCAGTGCGCTTGCAATATTCCTATTCAATCGATTGGAAGGGGTGCCTCGCAGCATCTTCATAATCGATTGGCTTTTGCTGATTGTGGGACTCGGCGGAGTCCGCTTCAGCTATCGGATTCTGCGGGACAGTATTCGGCCTATGATGGGCACGAAAGCGATTATTGTTGGGGCTGGCCGGGCCGGTGAACAGCTATTTCGCGAATTCAAGAATAATCCGGCGCTAAATATCGGTGTGGTAGGCTTCATCGATGATGAGCCGGCCCTGCGCGGGAAGTACCTGCATGGAGTTCCGGTTCTCGGAGGTATGGCTTCGTTAC
>JAGRNC010000929.1 GCA_020440935.1 Leptospiraceae bacterium
GAATGTCTTTTTGAATTTGTAGCTGCTTTTCAATCATACTCAAAGTGAACTTCTGAAATAGTATCTCGCTCGGATTGGTCGCTTCCCATTCCAGTACGTTCGACTTTTCGTCGAGCATTGCATCGGAAAGTGCACGATTCAGCAACAGCGCATCCGGGACAATGCCTTCCTCGGTCATTAGACGCGAAAGCTCTCTGGACACGCTAATAGCATCGTCCCGTAGAGCGGCCACTGCAAATATCTGAGTTTCCTCTCTGGAGAGCCAGTCCCTGGCCAGTTCCAGGCGCTTAACCATGCGAAAAAAAACTTTGTCCAGCAGAAGCAGCATTTCGCCCAGGGATAGGATTAGATTTTCGCCGCCGATTTTTCCCAGAGCTTGAAGAATACCCCTGGCCCCGCCTCGAAGCATTTTCTGAAACCAGTTCGCATCGCCGCCCGAACCTGCAAACCATTGAAGCCAGTCCAGGATCTTGCTATCCAGAAAAGCCAGCAATCGTTCCGGACGAATTACGAAGTCAACAGCATGAATACC
>JAGRNC010000930.1 GCA_020440935.1 Leptospiraceae bacterium
TATTTCCGGCGCATCGGGAATGCGCGTTTCCACCGGATCATAGATTTCTACCGCATCTTCATCTGCTTCTTGATAACCGTTACCGCTATGACAAAAACAAAATAGCAGAAGCAATGCGACCGCGAATAGTGAGCTTTTGCTGGAGCGCTTCATGGAGTGACTACCGCGAATGGACCAGATAGTGGACCCGCCCCCAGGAATCGTCCAGTAGAAAAGCGGTCAGTTTGGACGAGTTAAGGCGATTCTTCCCATGGTCAGTACATCGCTTCTATATCTGATGGTTTCTTTGTCTCGAAAGTTCGGAGGATTCGCGATGTGCACGAAATAGGAATGCTCGTTTGGCAGAATATAGATTTCGGCCGCCGCATTATACCAGGTGCCCGAATGGTAAAAGAGCGCCGGCCTTCCCGATGGAGCGAATACATGCCAGCCCAGGCCGTAGGAGTCCCGCGGTTTTCCGGAATCGTCATCTGCAAAGGCCTCAAAAACCCTGTAGTATGGTGAATCC
>JAGRNC010000093.1 GCA_020440935.1 Leptospiraceae bacterium
ATTCGGGCAACTTCCGTCGACCGGGATTTTGGCGAAACATTGAAGTATGCCTGTGTCCGACATGAAAGGAGCAAAAAAGATAAAATAACGATTGAGTATTTCATAGATCGGGGATATTTATAAATGAGACCCACACGACACACCGGTCAACAAAGAAGCTGAAATTTCCGGAATCCCGGCGACCTTCGAAAAAGCATTAGAATACAAATAGGTGTAACCAAAAAGAATTGCATCGGTGTTCCCGGGCGTTCGCAATGCCGGATTATCCGAACGCCTGAGCAGCCACCGTTGCAATGAACTCTAAACCTGGATTCTTACTGCCCAGACTATCCGTCCTGGACTGGGTTGCACTGTTGTTGTTCTGCATCTTATTTGCATGCGGGGCCTATTACATCGGATCGGCGGACAGGGAATTTCTGGTGAAGCCCGGTCTTTTCGGTCTTGCTGATTGGGTATTGCTTATATTGTTCTCTTTTGCCGGTCTGCCATTGCTGACCTTTGGTCTTGTGGCGGTACTGGCGCTCATTGGCGCTCAATTTCGTTGGCCGCGATTTCAATTCTGGAAATTCATTCCGTCGGTGTTCGCTCTTATGGCCATGGGCTGCTGGGCCACATTTCGCCCGTTTCTTTTTTCGGACCAATTTGTGATTGCAGACCGCCCGGAGCAGAATGCTTCTTCGCACGGCGACAAATCCGATCGCTCGGTGCGAGTTCGCATTTTACACGCAAACATTTATCGCTTCAATGTCGCCCCGGCGAACCTGCAGCGGATCGCCGATCTAGCAGTAAGCGAGTCCGTTGATATTTTGATTCTGCACGAGCTTCGAGAAGAGCAACAGTCCTTTCTGGATATGCAACTGACCGAATCCTACCCCTATCGATTAAGCAGCACCGAGCATCCATACTTTGGCTTTGGAATCTATTCCAATCGTCCTTTTTTCGTGCGCAACCTGATGGCCGGACGTATCGAAGCGCTGGCTTCCATACGAGTGCAGGCATCCCCTGGTTGCGATGACCTTTTCGATTTACTGGCCGTTCATCCGGTGGCGCCCTTCAATCCGCGTATACTGGGGGTGCATCGCAGAACCATTGGTAGTCTTGCGGAGGAAATAACGGCCCGCAAATCAGCCATTCCTGTTGTGGTCACCGGCGATTTTAACTCGGTGGAATGGTCGCCCGATCGACGAAACCTGCTGCAAAAAAGCGGGCTTCGGCAGGCCGTATCCTCCGATGGGTGGGAGCAAGTGTTTCGCGGAACGTACGATGCTCGCTGGTGGGAAACGTTTCGATTGCCCATCGATGCAGTTCTGGTGTCCGGCGATATCCGAGTATTGGAGCTGCGCCGTGTTGCTATCCCGGGCTCCGATCATCTGGGATTGCTTGCGGAAGTTCAGATTCCAGATTCTGCAAACTGTGCATCACTGAGAAACTTCCACAGATTAAGTCCATAGTACGTTCGGCTATTTCGATCGCCGCCCGCCAGCAGCGAAACCAACTGCGCATCTTCGTCCAGTATGGGCGATCCCTGGCAGCCCGGTGGAAGTTCGTAGGGTTCATTTTTCCAGGCCCCGCGAAAACAGAAAAGCCCATGCTCCATTCCCGAGAACTCCAGATGCCGACGCACAAAGGGCAAATGATCATAGTCGTCCAGTAGCAGGAGAATATCTTTGAAACAGCTGAATCCGTAGCGATCGGCCAGATTGGGAACACGCGCAGGATGCAGAGTTGAAGTCTTGCGCTGTTTCTCGTCCAGGATTTCTCCGTCGGGCCCCACTTCCTGGTAACGAGCATCGATGCTGCCCAGAAGCTCATCGCTTGCCTGGCCCGGGTCGCCTAGAGTCGAGCAGACCAGGTAAGTCTTTTTTTTCTCGGGCCCCAGGAGTTGCGGAATCTCGACATAGAATGGATCCAGGAGCGGATAGTACACCGGCCCCCGCAATGGATGGTGGTAGCCGTAGACTACGCCGGCTCCGGCTGGTTTTCCGTACTGGATAGTAAAACCAAGCAGCTGGTTGCGATGCTTTACAATGGCGCCCGTTGAACCCGCAGTTACTTTTCGGCCTACAATCCATCGGAATGGGAACGAGCCCAGTATTAATTCCCAGAGGTATTCACTGGCGAGCAAGGGAAGCTCCGGCAGAGTGTTGCGTATAATTGCAGGAAGGCTTCCAGTATGCACCATCTGGCATTCCGCATTTAGGTCCGTGAGAAACCATGCAACACAGAAAGCCTATTTTCAGATCCATTGTTCAAGCAAAAAACCCGCCCCTGAATGCAAGGGCGGGTCTGAGCAGAGAGGTCTCTGCGTAGTCTGGAATCAATCGTACATTGTATTGATCACATCTTGATACTTATCTGTGACCACGTGTCGTTTGATCTTGAAAAGGTTGGTCATCTCGTCGCCAACTTCAAATGCCTTGGGAAGTAGTCGAACATCCACAACTTTCTCGAAGGATTTGAACCCAGCCTCAGAGGAAACCAGCTTCTTAACTTCGTTGCGAAGCAGCTTGTTCACTTCTTCGTTTTTGGCCAGTTCTTCCAGTGAATTTCCGTAGTCCTTGAATTGCTCCAGCGACGGAACAATCAAAGCAGCCAGGTACTTCTTGTCCTGACCTACGACCATCACCTGATCAATTAGAGGCGACTCAGTGAGTTTGTTCTCTATTGGGACCGGCTCAACGTTCTCTCCGCCCAGAAGAACCACAGTTTCCTTGGATCGTCCAACAATCTTAAGAGTATTGTTGTAGGTGATCATTCCAAGGTCCCCGGTGTTCATCCAACCATCTTTGAGCACTTTGTCGGTGGCTTCCGGATTCTTGTAATAGCCGCGCATTACCTGCGGGCCTTTTGCATGAATCTCGCCTTTGATCCCTTTTTTCTTGGGACTTCCCTGTTCTGTGCTGAAGATGATGTCCCCATTGGAGATATCTACGATCCGAATTTCGGTATACGGGTAAATGGGACCTACCGATCCAATGACCAGTTTGTTCCATGTGCGTACAGCGAGCACCGGACAGGTTTCGGTCATGCCGTAACCCTCGAGAACCGGAATTCCAATATTATTGAAGAACTCATCCACATGGATGGGCAATGCCCCGCCACCGGATACAGATCCTCTCAATTTGCCACCGGTCGCTGCGCGAATCTTTCGAAGCACAACAACGTCCAGAAGAAAGTTTGGAATGGCCAGCAGTATCAGTCGGAGGATATTCCAGAGTCCAACCAGCAGAGAGAACACCGGATTTCTTCCAGTAGTGTCCAGCTGCTTGAAGCTCAGGAATCGAACAGCGCCTTTTACGTTACGTGAACAAAAGTAAGCTGCTTTAAACAATCCACGGGCAATTCCTGGACCTGTTTCCACTCTTTGCTGAATACCGCTGTAAATGCTTTCCCACAATCGTGGCGCACTGGCCATGAATGTAGGCTTCACAATCGCCATATCTTCGCGCAGGTTTCGCACGTTCGTATAGTACGTGCAACAACCGCCAGCGATAGCAATCATCTCAAATACTCGTTCGAAAACATGCCATACCGGTAGGATGGATAGAATTCTATCCGTATAACCGATATCGATGGGAATGTTCTCTGCCTGCGATACCATGCTGGAATGACGCAGCATAACGCCTTTGGGCGCTCCGGTCGTTCCAGAAGTATAGATCATTGTAAATAGATCGTCGGGTTTGATTTGCGCCATGCGCTCTTCGGCCCTTCGATCGCCATTGGCTCGCAGTTGCTTGCCCTTATCCAGGAGGTCATACAATCGGAGTACTCCATCAGGGACAGGAGTATCCTTATCCATCATGATGATGTGCTGTATATTTGGTAGTTTATCTTTGTTCTTTTGAACTCGATCCAGTACGGCCTTGTTCTCCACAAAGACTACCTTTGCATCGGAATGCGGTAGAATGTATGTGACGTCCGCATCAGTTACGTCCGTCCCCCTGGGCACGTCTGCAGCACCTGCGATAAGAATGGCATAGTCAGAAACAATCCACTCCAATCGATTATCTGCAAGTAGCCCCACGTGCTCTCGCGCCTGAACACCCAGGTCTATGAGACCGGTTGCCAGATTTATTCCCATTTCATACAGATCTTTGTATGAAGTGGATTCAAAAACCTTGTCTTTGTTCCGGGTCGCAAATGCAGGTTTGTCGCCGTACGTGTCGGCGGCCCATTTATACATTGCGGCCAGGTTTGTAGCGTTTATCTTTATAGCCACGCCAGACCTCCAGAATAAGCTGGCGTAAGGATCATAGGAATCCTGCAAAATGTCAACCTTTTACACGAGATATCGCGAAAGAAGAGAACGAATTCGGTCTGTGCTTTGCGTGGGACTCGACCCCGATCCAGATCAGCTCCCCGGTGGATACGACAAGACCGATGCAGGTCTGCTCCAACATTTAGAGGATATTATTGAATCAACTGCTGATGTAGCCCTGGCGTACAAGCCAAATGCCGCTTTTTTCGAATCCAGGGGCGCCGGCGGCTGGGGAATGCTGCATGCGACAATCGAAAAGATTCGAAAGGCCGCTCCGGAGGCCCTGGTCATTCTAGATGCTAAGCGCGGCGATCTTGGTAATACTGCATCGCACTATGCGAAGGCGGTGTTTGACGAGTTGAATGCCGATGCAGTTACTTTGAATCCATATATGGGAAGAGAAAGCCTCGAACCATTCCTGGAGCGAAGCGACCGTTGTAGTTTTGTGCTTTGTCTAACATCAAATACAGGAGCCAGGGATCTTCAATACCACGGCGATCCGCCTCTATTTGAACGAGTGGCCCGCTTATGTCACGAATGGAATCAGCAAACGAACAATCTGGGTCTTGTGGTCGGAGCAACGCGAAAGGGAAGCGAACTGCAAAGAGTTCGTGAGCTGGCTCCGGATTTACCTTTTCTAGTGCCCGGGGTGGGCCGTCAGGGCGGCGACCTCGATTCAGTAATGGAAATGGCCGGTAAAGATGTGCTGGTTAACTCCAGTCGCTCCATTTTGTTTGCGTCGCACAAAAGGGAGAACCTTGTAGAAAGCGCGCGGCAAGAAGCTCAATCCCTGTTAGATTCGATGCAAAAATATTTGTCCTGACCGACTGAGCTGGACCCCGAACCACAACCATGTAGAAATCGATTATCGATTCTTTCCGATATACGGCGATCCGATTTTTTCTTTACGCGGCAGGCAATGGAGAAAGCCTGTAAATGTTTCCCTTCCAGGTCAGGAGATAGTATTAATGATCCTCAAACGTCTTTTCGGTTCTTCAATTGGCCGCAAAATCCTGGTGGCAACCACTGGTCTGCTACTCATCGGATTTGTGCTGATGCATATGCTAGGAAACTGGAATATGTTTTTCGGTCGCGAGGAAATGAACACCTATGCGGCATTTTTGAAAAGCATTCCGGGTCCGCTATGGACAGCGCGCATAGGTCTGATCGTTGTTTTCATTTTGCACGTAATTATTGCTCTAAAACTGAAAATGGAAAGCAGCGCCGCCCGTCCCGTAGGATACAAAAAAGGAAATACCATGCGGGCCTCCCTGGCTTCGCGCTACATGGCCCAAACTGGCCTACTTATTCTTGCCTTTATTATTTATCATTTGCTCCACTTCACCTTTGGTCAGGTAGATCCAAATACATTCTCGCTCCTGGACGATAAAGGCAGGCACGATGTATATGGAATGGTGGTGCATTCCTTCCAGAATCCTCTGGTATCCGCCAGCTATATTATTGCCATGTTCTTTCTTGCCATGCATTTGATCCATGCCGTGCAGAGCATGCTTCAGACGTTTGGACTGGCAGGAGAACAGAGTCGGCCTTTGGTGCAGAAAATTTCGGTGGGAGTAGCGCTTTTCTTTTTCATTGGCTACTCGGCTATTCCCGTTTCCATACTGGCCGGCCTTGTCGGATTAAACGGGTAGATCTTATTTCGAATTACAGTTGAGGGAGAAATCATGTCATTGAATTCAAATATTCCAGCGGGTCCTGTAGATCAAAAATGGGATAAACACAAGTTTGATCTTAAATTAGTGAACCCGGCAAATAAGCGAAAATTCGATATTATCGTTGTAGGTACCGGCCTGGCCGGGGCGAGCGCTGCCGCCAGTCTTGCCGAACTTGGATACAACGTTAAGAACTTCTGCTTCCAGGATAGTCCGCGTCGCGCGCACAGTATTGCAGCCCAGGGCGGGATCAATGCAGCAAAGAACTATCAAAACGATGGGGACAGCGTTTATCGGCTGTTCTACGATACTGTTAAGGGTGGCGACTTCCGATCCAGGGAAGCCAATGTATACCGCCTGGCCCAGGTAAGTCTCAATATCATAGATCAATGTGTGGCTCAGGGTGTACCATTCGCCCGCGAATATGGCGGGTATTTGACCAACCGTTCTTTTGGTGGAGCGCAAGTTAGTCGTACATTCTACGCCCGAGGACAGACAGGGCAGCAGTTACTCCTGGGGGCCTATGGCGCGCTGTCGCGGCAGGTAGGCCTGGGGACCGTTCAGATGTTTCCGCGCACGGAAATGCTGGATGTCGTGCTGGAAGACGGACATGCAAAAGGCATTGTTGTTCGCGATCTAAAGACCGGTAAGATTTCCGTGCATAGCGGTCATGCGGTGGTGCTCGCTACCGGCGGTTATTCCAATGTGTATTTCCTCTCCACAAATGCGATGAACTGCAACGTAACCGCAGCCTTTCGCGCCTACCGGAAGGGAGCGTATTTCGCCAATCCTTGTTACACGCAGATTCACCCCACATGCATTCCGTCCAGCGGCGAGTATCAATCCAAACTCACTCTAATGTCGGAATCCCTGCGAAACGACGGTCGCGTATGGGTGCCCAAGAAAAAAGGCGATAATCGCCAGCCAAACGACATTCCGGAATCAGAGCGGGACTATTACCTGGAAGTAAAATATCCCAGCTTTGGCAACCTGGTCCCCAGGGACATTGCCAGTCGTGCCGCAAAGAACGTTTGCGACGAAGGTCGTGGCGTTGGAAAAGGCGAAAACCCGCAGGCGGTGTATCTGGACTTCCGCGATGCAGTTAAGCGTCTGGGAGAGGACAAAGTCAAAGAGCGCTATGGTAACCTCTTTGAGATGTACAACAAGATTACCAACGAAGATCCCTACAAAGTTCCCATGCGCATTTATCCTGCGCCTCACTACACCATGGGCGGCCTCTGGGTAGACTACAACCTGATGACCAATGTGCCCGGACTGTTCGCTATTGGAGAAGCAAACTTCTCGGACCACGGCGCCAACCGGCTGGGAGCCAGCGCGTTGATGCAAGGTCTGGCAGACGGCTACTTCGTGCTCCCATACACGATTGGCGGTTATCTTGCTCAGCTTGGCTGGGATCCGGTGAAGAGCGATTCGGACGGTTTCAAAGAAGCCAAAGAGAAGGTTGAGTCGCAGACCCGGCAATTTCTGTCCATTAATGGTAACCGGTCTCCGGATTCCTTTCACCGCGAGTTGGGCGAAATTATGCTCGATAAATGCGGAATGGCGCGAAACGAAGCGGGACTCAATGAAGCCCTCAAGCGAATTCCGGAGATTCGTGAAGAGTTCTGGAAGAATCTGAAAGTAACAGGGTCCGGTGAACAGCTAAACCAGACATTGGAGAAAGCCGGACGTGTGGCCGATTTCCTCGACTTTGGCGAGCTGATGTGCCGCGACGCCCTTATGCGGGAAGAGTCATGCGGCGGTCACTTTCGCGAAGAGCATCAAACTCCGGAAGGCGAAGCGCTGCGTCACGATGACAAGTTCGCATTTGTGGGTGCCTGGCAGTACAAAGGCTCGAGCGCACCAGAATTGCACAAAGAAGAACTTGATTTTGAAAACGTTAAGCTAACCCAGAGGAGCTACAAATGAAAATCATACTGCATATTTCTCGTCAGAGTGGTCCGGAAGATAAGCCGCGCATGGTGCGGTACGAAGTTCCTGACGTGGACGAACACTGGTCTTTTCTGGAAATGCTGGATGTTCTTAACGAACGACTTATCGAAAAAGGCGAAGATGCAGTTACCTTTGATCATGATTGTCGCGAAGGAATCTGCGGTTCCTGTGGGTTTGTGATCAATGGCCTGGCGCACGGTCGGCAGTATTCGCCGGAGGGAAGAACCACGGTTTGCCAGCTGCACATGCATCGATTCAAAGATGGCGATGAACTGTATCTGGAACCCTGGCGGGCAAAAGCCTTTCCAGTGGTCAAAGATTTGATGGTCGATCGGAGCGCTTTTGATCGGGTCATCCAGAATGGCGGATTTATTTCCGCAAGCACCGGAAATGCGCCCGACGGAAATTCAATCCCTGTGCCCAAAGACATTGCCGATGAGGCTATGAATGCGGCCGAATGTATTGGATGCGGCGCCTGCGTTGCCTCATGCAAGAATGCCAGCGCCATGCTATTTGTGTCGGCCAAGATTTCGCATCTGGGATTGTTGCCACAGGGGCAGCCCGAACGCGAGAAAAGAGCTCAATCTATGGTTGCTCAGATGGATGAAGAGGGCTTTGGAAACTGTACCAATCAGTATGAGTGCGAGGCTGTTTGCCCAAAAGGTATCAGCGTTAACTTCATCTCCAGAATGAATGCGGACTACCGCAAGAGCATCAGCAAAAAATGAGGCCAACAATGACTGCAAGATTCGTTCGCATTCTTGGCCTGGTGGCCGCGCTTGGATTACTGGGCTTTGCGCTCCAGTGCGGAGGTTACAATCCTCCCTACGGCTACATGTATC
>JAGRNC010000094.1 GCA_020440935.1 Leptospiraceae bacterium
TGCTCTATAGAACGCCTTCGGTTCGCCGAATCTCGAGCGCCTTTCCAGGCATCGTTTAGATTCCAGAGTGAATCCTGGACTCCCAGTAATCGCCTGGCCGCCGCATTACTTCGGTACACCCGAGCGGCATCATCGATCAATACCACGCCAAACGGTAGAAGGCCCAGTAGGGAGACATCATCGGGAAATGGTTCCTGCTGCTTTTCGGCCGGCCATAATAGAAACAGAAAATGATCCTCCGACGGTAAGATCGTCGCAAGACACTTTCGATTGAGGGAAGCGGACTGAAATACAAAGGCAGCGGCTTCCGGACTTTCCAGGGCAGAGCGAATCCAATCCTCTCGGATTTCCGGAAACACTTTGCGTATCTCTTTGCCGGTGGGATCATACTGCAATACTTCCCGCAGCCGCGGATTGCAGTGATGGATTTGGCCACTTTTGTCCAGGATCAATCCGGCTTCTTCCAGGGAGTTTAGAAGCTGCCGTTCGGGCATGGATCAGTTCAAAGGTCCACCAATGGCAGGTAAAGAAAAATAAATGACAGTGGTCTTTGCTACCTTCCCGTGGAAACTCATGGCGCAAGAAGTTACCCTGGCAGTGATCGGTGGATCGGGCCTCTATGAAATGGACGAGATGAAGGTGGAGCGGGAGGTGAATCCGGATACTCCCTGGGGCAAACCTTCGGATTCCATTGTAATCGGAAATCTGGACGGAATACTGGTAGCCTTTTTGGCCAGGCATGGAAAAGGTCATTTTCTAAATCCTACCGAAATACCCGTTCGCGCAAATATGGCCGCCCTCAAGTCTCTGGGCGTGCAGCATATCTTAAGCTTTTCTGCAGTTGGTTCCTTGCGCGAAGAAATTGCTCCGGAACACTTTGTTCTGCCAACTCAGATTATTGATCGAACCAAAGGCATTCGACCCTCGACTTTCTTTGAAGAAGGCGCGGTAGCCCATGCCATGTTTGGCGATCCGTTTAGCGAGAGTATAGCATCCATCGTAAAAAAGCATGCGCCTGCTGCCCTTGATGTACCGCTCCATACAGACAAGACACTGGTTTGCATGGAAGGCCCCGCATTTTCGACGCGCGCCGAATCCATGATGTATCGAAGTCTAAATGCAGATATTATCAATATGAGTGTACTTCCCGAAGCCAAGCTTGCCCGGGAGGCAGAGATCAATTATCAAATGGTTTGCATGTCTACAGACTACGACTCCTGGCGCGAAGAGGAAGAAAGTGTTACCGTGGAGCAAATCCTTGGCTTCCTCAAGTCCAATGCCGCCCGGGCGCGAAAATTGGCCCGCGCCTGCATTCCGGATCTTGCAAAGATCGAGAACCCGCTGATCGGAACTATGCAGCATGGCATCATCACAGCCCCGGATCGTCGAGGAAAAGTGGCCATGGAGCGATTGAAGTATTTATTCCCGAACCTTAGTTGATATGTTCATCGCCGCAAAAATAGGTAAGGCAGCGCCGGGATTTCTTCTTTTGCTCGCTGTTGTCTGGACGGGAGGGCAACCATTGCTTTCGCAAACAGTGGGCACGCCAAACACAGTTGAAGAAAAGTATCCCACCCCTCGCGACCCTACATACACGGCGCCCATGATTCCACCATACTTGCGTTCCACTCAGACGAATAGCGCCGCCGAGCTACTGCTCAACCCGGAAGGAGTCCAGGAGCAATCCCAGGAGTATCCCGATGCCGCCGAGCGTTTACGCGAAGAAATCCAGACTTCCAACGAGCTGGAAAACAAAGGCGATCGTATCTATCTGGAGAACCAGTATCTGCAGCAATATGGAATGGACTCCTACGATTTCCGACTCCCTTATTCGGAAAGCTACAGCGAAGACGGGTGGCGAAGGGCTCAGATTGTATTCTTTCTGTCGCTTCCCATTACGGCTGGAATAACCTACGGAACCATGAGCGGAATCAAGCAATCCCAGGGCGAATCCAATCGATTTACCGGCCCGCAGACGGCCTTGCTTGCAGGGCTTTCTGTTTTGTTTTCGAGCGCAATCGCCTGGTACGATCACTCCAACTGGATCGAATGGAAAGAGAAGCAGAAGGATTTATCCTTTTTGATGCCTGCCGAAATGCAAAGGAAACGCCTGGAAGCTCTACCCTCAATGCGTCGATCCTTCTGGCATCCGCTGGCGCTTCCGGATGCAGCTACAGAGAATACGCGCCATTCCTTTGCCATCGGCGACGACATCGTCCCGGTGCGCGCCGGCTACAGCGCTAGCGTTGGACTGGGTCATACCTGGAGGTACTGATGGAACTGATTACCAGCCGCCATTCGGTGGATGGCGGGCACGGAGATATCTTCGAAATTACCATGAATCGGCCGGATATGCACAATGCAGTGAACGGCCCGATGTCGAGACTTTTTACCGATGCATGGAAGGAGTTTCGCGACAATGACGATCTGGCTGTGGCGATTTTGCATGGGGCCGGCGAAAAGGCTTTTTGCGCGGGCGCCGATCTTACGGCCCTGGAAGAATTGGTAAATATCAATGCGAATGCGGCGCAGAAGGCTGAGTATCCCCGCACCGATTCCGGCCCCCTGGGCGGCTCGCGAATTGTGCAGAAAAAGCCGGTCATTACTGTAACCCAGGGATACACGTATGCAGGCGGATTGGAGCTATTCTGCCACGGTCACATTCGAATCGCGGAGAAGCAGGCCTTGTTCTCGGTGGCCTGTCGTCGCTGGGGAGTGCCGCTCATCGACGGCGGCACTGTGTATTTGCCGCGGCTTCTGGGCGCCGGTAATGCTCTTCCGTTGATTATTACCGGGCAGCGGATCAGGGCCAGTCGCGCGCAAGAAATCGGCCTGGTCTGGGAAGTCACCGAAAAAGGGAAAGGCTTGAAGCGGGCCTTTCGCATGGCCGAGCAGATTGCTCAGCAACCGGTGGATGCTTTGCGCGCCGATCTAGAATCGGCCATAACGGGAATGCATCTGCCCATCGAGGAGGCCCTTCAGCTTGAGGCGGCCAATACCTATCCTGTAATCGAAAGCGAAAGCATGAAGCAAGGAGTAGCTTCTTTTAATTCGGGCAAGCGATTCTGGTTTCTTTAATATGAGTGCCGCGAACCAGAGCGAATTTTCTCTGCAACCCTTCGCCATGCCCCGGTATCAAAGATAGGTCGTATCCGGTATTAGATGGCGCAGAAAGATGTGGCGTAGAGCTCTTACCGATGTAGCTGTACTGATGTGCCCTTTGTCCCAGATTTCAACATTCGTTGGTCCGTAGGAAGGGCCCTGTATGGAAAGTCTGGAGATTTGATCGGATCGACCGAGCACCGGAAATACGTTTTCGTGCCGACTTAGTCGCCACTCGGCCTCAAAATCCAGAACCGCAAGTTTGTCTGCACGCAATGCATCCGGATGGGCCGGCGAGGTGTTTAAGAAAACATCGGAAAATCGAGTACCTGCAAGAACCGGGATATAGTAATCGGCCGAATTAAAGTGCAAATGATGGCGATTGGCGATAAATCCACCCATGCTCAGTCCAACGATGGCAATCCTGGTGGAGCCCTGGCCGCGGGCCCATTGAACCACCGCCTCGTTCATTTGCACTGTAACGGCAAGCGCGGCCATGAAGCGCGACAATGTGGCCGCCTTTCGCGGAAGTTCGGAGGCCCCTTCGCGATGAAAGGGAGCACGAATTACGATGAGATTCACAGGCAAGGGCTCTTCCAGTGAATCGGCGTCAAATATGCTGCGAAAGAGCGCATCGAATGGATATTGCGATGCACCGTGGTTATAGATCAAGGTAGGCGCTGTGGCGCCATACCAGTGGTAAATGCTCAGTCCCGGATACATGATCCCTTCGTCGGTGGTGGCCTCCACGTTGTACAGGCCTTCCTGCGGCGATGGATTGGGCAGAAAACGAACCGATGCCAGGTGGCTTTCGAAAGATTCCGACTCTACGCCACTGCGAAAAAAATCGGAACTTGCGCCCAGCCAGGCAGCTAAGGAAAATACGATGCGATCATCCAATGCATCCACTGTCCAGTAGGATGCATCCTCCGATGTAATGTCGAATCCGCGTAGCGTCTGGCGGCTAATGTCTTCGTAATCTGGATTGTCCGTGGCCTGTATTAGCAGAACTAATCCCAGGCCAAGCAGACCTACGAAGACTCCAAGAAGGCTCCAGAGCGCGCGCTTTAGCATTGTCAGTCGTAAGCTTTGGTCAGAACCCAAACGCTGATGGCAATTTGAATTTGCGCCAGCAAATGTAGAAGCCAGATGGCAAAAGCTCCGCTGGTAATATCCGTGGGCACAGTGTGAAAAACGAACTGCGCCAGTACGATGCGCACAACCCAGAATAGAAATACAATCATGGCTGCACGATAAATAGTCTTACGAGTGGCATGCACGAATAGGGCCGCCAGCAGGATGACTCCGCAAATAATTTCGATAACGCCGAACAACTGCTCCATCAGGATATTGTTGTTGTTCAGGCTGAAGATTCCTTCCTCAATGCTGGGAAGTACTCCCAGGATTCCAAGAACTAGAAAGAACAGGCCTGTAATGATTCGTAGGGCTTTTATGGGCATTGGTTTCTCCGGAGTGTATTTGTCCCGAACAGCATACCCCGGGCTCGCAAAAAGCAACGTAAAAAAGGATTGCACCGTGGAAAATGCCGGTAAGGATTCGAAATAATGCGACATAATCCCAAAGCGAGGGGCTTTGCCGGATCGGGCAGCGACCTCCATACTGAAATTTCGGCCCCACCGAACAGTGCACCGAAATCGCGGTTCATGCCAGCATTCGCATTGATATCCCTGTTCTTTTCTATTGTAATACTCTTGGCCGCGCAACCAATGCAGGCCAAGCCAAAGCCCTCCACCGAGCCGCAGAACAAGCCGGAATCCACATCCGAAAATGGAAAGCCTGGCTCAAAGAATGGAGAATCTTCAGAACAGGCCGATTCTACCGATAAATCCGACGCTTCCGAGACGGATCGCAGTAATAAGGAAAAGGCGAATCTGGATGAAATTGACCGAGTCTGGATCGATTCAATCCACGGAAGAGAAAAAGAAGGCAGTCAGAAATTTGCCAACCCGGGGCAGTCTGGATCTGAAAATGCTGAGAGTTCGCCCGAATCCGGCTCCGGTGAAAACCAGGCCCCCGGAGCTGCTCCCAGAGAAAGTCCGGCTGCCTCCAAGATGTTTGCCACCGAAGAGGGCCCTTCTTTCCTATCTCTTCTATTTCGATTCGTTCTATTTATGGGACTGATGGGCGCGGGTTTCTACGGACTTGTACGCTTCATGAAGAAGAAATCCGGAATGATCAGTTCCGGGCCCGGCGGACCGGTGCGCGTGGTGGCCAGCGTCAGCCTGATGCCCGGTAAATATCTGCAGATTGTGGATATGGCCGGGCAATTAATGGTTCTGGGGGTAGGGGACAATGGAGTGACCCTGCTTCAGAATGTGGATGATGGCGCGGTGGCCGACCGGATTCGGCTCTGGGAAGAAAACAAACCGGAGCCGGCAGAGTCCTTTCTTCAGGGATTGCAGGGAATTCTAAAGACCACGGATCTGCGTCTATGGCGCTCCCGAAAAGAGGCCAATGCGCCGAACTTTGAATCCATCATGCGGGGCCGGGCCGATCAGGACGATGTTCCCATGGAAGATCTGGAAAACCTGCTAAATCAGCAGACGCGAAAGCTTCGGGCATTGTCCGGAAAATCGCGCCCTGCTAATGAGACATAATTTTTTTTGCTTGTACAGTAAAGGGCCTGTGCTACACCCCTGCATCGGGGGTAGTGCATGTTGCCGCGCAAATTAAAACGAACCTTACTTTTCTCTGGATTGCTGCTCCTTCTGGCGCCGGCCGCTCTATCGGCGCAGGCCATACCGGACATTTCTCTGCCGGTTATTGACGGGATTCGATCGGCTCGAAACGGCCAGGAAGCATCCACTTCTTTGATGCTCATCATGCTGGTGACCTTCTTGAGCCTGGCGCCGGCCATCATCATGATGATGACCAGCTTCACAAAAGTAGTCATTGTATTCGACTTTGTGCGCAGGGCCCTATCGCTCCAAAACATGCCTCCCAACCAGGTGCTCTTTGGCCTGGCGATCTTTATTACAATCTTCATTATGGCTCCGACGATTCAGGAGTTCAACAAGACCGCTCTGACTCCGTATCTAAACGGAAAAGAGATGAGTACTACAAAGTTCGTGGAAACCGGAGTTGTTCCATTTCGGAAATTCATGATCAAACAGATTGGAAAGGATGGGGCCAGCGAGATAGCGTTGTTCGTAGACATGTCCGGAAAGGATCCGGCGAAAATCAAATCGGTGGAAGACATCGACACCTACATTCTAATACCAGCCTTTATGCTTTCTGAGATCAAGAAAGCCTTCATCATTGGAATCGTCATTTTTGTTCCCTTTATCGTCATCGATCTGGTGGTCGCTTCCACGCTCATGTCCATGGGTATGATCATGCTACCGCCAGCGATGATATCCTTACCGTTCAAGATTATTTTGTTCATTCTGGTGGATGGATGGCACCTGATAACCTACAACCTGGTGCTATCGTATTCGGCCTAGCGGAGTATACGTGCGGAGATAACTATGCTGGAAAGCGATGCCATACAATTAATTCACGACGCCCTGATCGTGACGATGAAAGCGGCGGGCCCGATGTTGATCTTGAGTTTGATCACAGGGCTCGTAATCTCAGTGCTTCAGACCACAACTTCCATTCAGGAACAGACGCTGACCTTTGTGCCCAAGCTCATCGCAGTATTTTTGGCAGTGATGGTATTTTCGGCCTATATCATCCATACCACAGTGGATTATACAGTGGGGGTGTTCGAACTGATTCGACGATTCTAGGACGGACGCTTTGCGGTGGGGGATAGCGACGCATTCCTCATTGCGGTAACCTCCGAACCCAGTAAGACTTCTGATCTGAAACGAAACCGAGCATGGAAGCATTTTCTACAGGACTTCTCTACTATGTATTGATCGTAGCTCGCGTGGCTGGTCTGATCTTTACCGCTCCTGTATTCAATTCGCAGGCCATTGGATATCGCGCACAAATGGTGATTTCTTTGGCGCTTTCCTTTGTGTTGTATCCCGTGGTGGCCAACCATTTGAATGCTCCTCCGCAGTCCATGGGGCCATTTATTCTGGAATTATTGTGCCAGGTATTTCTGGGCACTATCATGGGATTTATGATCCAGCTGGTATTTGCCGCCTTTCAGCTGGCCGGCGAATTCTTTTCCATGCAAATGGGTATCTCCTTTTCAGAAGTTCTCGATCCGCAGGCGCAGGTTTCGATTCCCGTGATGGGCACTCTGAAGAACTTAATCGGAACATTGCTTTTTCTGGCAGTGGACTTTCAGCTCGACGGGGTCTATGTGCCGGCCTATTTGCACCTGATTCGCGCGCTCAGTTACTCTTTTATCGCTGTTCCAACGCTGGTTTTGAGCGGTCATACATCCGGCGGGATGCTCAATTACATGGACCAATCCTTCGGCGTGATGTTTTTAACCGCGCTTCGCATTGGCATTCCCATGATGGGCATTCTGTTCATTAGTTCGGTCATGCTGGGAATCATGGGGCGGGCCGCGCCGCAACTCAATCTGATGAACATGGGTATTCAGGTAAATATCACTGTCGGTATTCTGGTGCTCATCGTTGTACTTCCTGTCATTATTCCATTAATGCGCGATTCTTTTGCCTCCATGTACGATGTTATCGGAGAGATGTTTGATACCTGGCCGGTGGCCGCGGGGGTCCGTTAATGTTCGGGATGGCCGCCATGGCAGAGAATAGCGATTCGCTTCTGGACTCCACATCGCCAGAGTATTTTGTGGAACTCAATCCAGTCGATGGCTCTGTTGGCAGCGAGGAAGCTTTGCATGCCCGCCCTCAGGAGGAAATTCTTGAGGACTGCGGTTTTCGTGCCATTGATTTGCTGGCGCGAACCGGAGCAACCTCCTGCAGCGCTGATCCGTTCAGCCCTGGCTTCCAGGGCGCGCTGGATTTGCAGCTATTTGCTGCAGAAGACGAAGGTCGAACCGAAGAGCCTTCCGAACGAAGGAAGCGCGAAGAGCGGGAAAAAGGAAATGTTCCCAAAAGCCAGGATTTGGCGGGCTCGGCCATCTTGATCGGCGGAGTGTTAATCTTATTCTTTTTTGGCACCTACATTGTGCAGCGTATCGGCGAGCTATTTGCGCGATACTTTGGTCTGATTGCCACTCAGGGTGGAGTGTTTGGTATCGAAGAACTTCAGGTACTGATGAAAGACCTGTTCTTACAAACCGGGATGATACTTGCCCCCATTCTGATCGTAACCATCCTCATGGGAGTTCTGGGTAATGTAGTGCAGGTGGGACTGATGTTTTCGCTGCAAACCCTGGAATTCAAACTGGAGCGACTCATTCCGGACTTCAAGCGCGTACTTCCGGTTCGTCGTAACATCTTCAACCTACTTAAGGTTATCGCGCAAATGCTAATTATTGCAGGAGCGGCCTACCTGGTGGTGGTGGACGACTTCATTCCCATGCTGAAATCGGGGGGAATGGGCCTGACCCAGGCAGTGGTGGTTTTTGCCACCGTTGCTTTTAAGCTACTTTTGCTCTGCGGTGTACTTCTGCTTATTCTCAGCATACCGGACTATTTCTATCAAAGATTCGAATACATCGAAAACTTAAAGATTACCACCGCCGAAGCCAAGCGCGAGCGAAAAGACG
>JAGRNC010000095.1 GCA_020440935.1 Leptospiraceae bacterium
CCGGCGACTTTCATTATTTCTGATTCTGATTGCATTTTTGCATTGCGAACAGGCACGCAATCTATGGGAAAAAGAAACGGGAGACCCGGATCAGAGTCGCTACGAACGTAAACTGGAAGAAATGCCCTGGTACGATTATGAAGCCAGGGATTACAAGAAATACACCAGAGAGGACTTGAAAGACTACCTCCAGCGGGATGATGTAAAGCCCGCCAACGATGGATTCACCGTAAACCCCGCCTATATATTCTCCGGGATCGGTATTGTAATTCTAATTGTACTTCTCATCTATTTGTTCAAGGACGGGATCTATCTGCCAGGTTTTCGCCGGGCCAGCCGGGAAGAAGCAACATTGGAGTTCAGCCCCGAGCAGCGAAAGAGAGACCCGCTATTTGATGATGCGATGACTGCGCTCCGGGAAGGGGACTTTGCGCGGGTTATGGAAACGTTACTGGAAATCCTTGTCCGATTTAGCTACAATGAGAAATATCTATCCCGACAATCCGGATTTACGCCCCGGGAATTTCAGCGGATGGTTCGCAAGGTAGCGCCCGAGGCCTTTGTGCAGCTGGCCGACGATCTATCCCCCGCTTTCGAAGAAACTGTATACGCCCTCCGTCCCCGAGAAATGAATTACTATGAGCAGCTCATCCATCGAATGGAACGCCAGCTCCAGGGAGTTGGGCGATGAATCGATGGGCGCCACTACTGATCATTCTCGCATCTACTTTCGCCGTGCAATGCTTTAAGCCCATTGCAGTGGAAACATACGGAATCGACGGCATCAAGAGTATCAACGGTTTTGACTTGTTTGAGGCGGCTCTGGAAGATGTCGGTCAGGTTTCCCATAAGGGCTACATGGAAGAAGAGTTCTTTGTCGATCAGCAGGTGATTCTTTACCTGGATCGTCGTGGAAGCAGCGACGCACTGCAGCCCCTTTCGGCCTATCTCGATGAAATCAGTAGCATCTGGGAAGAAGAGGAATATGAAGGCCGCCCAGCCTCGATTTTGATCCTCCTTCGAGATACCGATGCTAGCGTCGCGCTCTGGCATCAAGTTGCGCTGGATATGCCGGACAATTCTGAGGAACGTACCGCTGCAGAGAAACAGCTGGCCTATCGAATCTTCAGCGATTGGCTTCCCGGGGGAGCCTATCTACCTTTTTTAGGGGTGCAGCAATCCATGGCGCCGGAAGAAGGTAATCTGGATCCACGCTTTCCTATTCAGAGAGGAACCGGATTCGGAATACAAGTGGCTGACCCCTGGCCCGGCCTGGATCAATGGTATCCTCCGCGAAATCACCCCGTTAAAGAAAGTATCTGGTATTACAATCCGCACTGGCGCTCGGAGATCAGCAGCACCCAGGCGGCCCAAAATCGTTTTGGGAAATTACCCCCCGGGCTACAGGTCCGAAGATATATCGAGGAATTTACTCCGGCTTCTGCCAGCCGATTGGGATTTCCACTTTCTCCCGAGGCTCTGGAATCTTTTGCAAAAGACGCTACTGCGATTCGAAGGATTACTCCAATCATTGAAGTGGCGGGTCGGCAACTTCTTCTGCGCATTGAGTACGGGGAAATTCCCGTATATATTATGGCCAGCAGCGAAATGTTTGTGAACTACTCCATGGCCCGACCGGACAGCCTGGCCTTTTTACATTTCTTGCTTCATGCAGTAAACGAAAAGCCAGACAAAGGGGATCTTCGCATTACTTACATCGAGCGTGGCCTTGTTCCTGCGGAGCAGCAAGTCCAGAAGGAACGTTCCCTGGCATTTCTACTGGCAGAAAAGCCCTGGGGATTGATCCTATTTGAATTCATGTTAGTATTATTCGTATTCTTGTGGTCGCGATTTCCGCACGATCGAACGCCTTTGCAGCCAGAAGAATCCGGCAGCCGTCATTTCCGTGAGCACTTTGAGGCGCTGGGAGCGCGGCTACTAAGATCCAGAGATCGGACGCAGGCATTCCTGTCCCTTATTCGTTTGCGGCGAAAGAATCCGGACCAGGTCTTTCCCGAGTGGAAGCAGAATGCGCGCATTAAAGAAGATGTTGTATTGAATCGAATTCGAAAACTGTGGGAGTAAACCATGCCATTAACAGAAAAAGAACAATCGCACATGCGCGATACGATCAGGAATTTGAAAGAACAAATGGGTCAGGTGTATGTCGGTCAGGAGGAGTTGGTCCGCGGTATACTGGCAGCTCTTTTTGGAGGAGGGCACGCTCTCATCGAAGGGGTTCCGGGGCTGGGTAAGACACTACTTGTTCGAACTCTCGGAAGTCTGCTAGGTTGCGATTTTAATCGAATTCAGTTTACTCCGGACCTGATGCCATCGGACATCACAGGCTCGCACATATTTGATCAAAAGGATCAGAAATTTGTCTTCTATCGTGGACCAGTATTTACGAATCTTCTTCTGGCGGACGAAATCAACCGTGCGCCGGCCAAGACCCATTCGGCTCTGCTCGAAATTATGCAGGAGTCGCGCATAACAGTAGATAACACAACCTTCACGGTCGATGAGCCTTTCTTTGTTATGGCCACGCAAAACCCGGTAGAATCCGAAGGAACCTACAATTTGCCCGAGGCCCAATTAGACCGATTTCTGGTGAAGCTGTACATTGATTACCCGGGAGAAAACGAAGAAAGCAGCATCTATTCGCGGCATGCTGGCTCGGGCGAACCCGAGCCCGAAAAGCTAAAGGCGGTTATGAATGCAAAAGGCGTGCGCGAAGTCATTGCATTGTGCGAAAAGGTAACTCTGTCGGAATCGATTATCGAGTATGTTACCCGACTGGTGCGCGAAAGCCGTCGTCGGCTGGAAGTGCAGCTTGGTTGTTCGCCCCGGGCCGGTATTGCTCTGATTCGGACCTCCAGGGTTCTGGCCTTAATGGATGGTCGCGATTATGTAATTGCAGACGACATTAAAGAAATGGCGCCGGCCTGCTTTCGACATCGCCTGCTTTTGACCCCCGAAGCAGAAGTGGAGGGAATCAAGCCCGACGACGTAGTAAACTCATTGATCGAATCGGTAGAAGTTCCCGGTACCTGAAATGTACTATCCCACGAATCGATTCTGGCTGCCGCTTCTTGTCCTGGCTTCGCTTTCAGCTCTGGTTGCAGGAATGCTGCATTTTCTGCAATCATTGCAGATCTATTATGATGTGGCCCGGATCTATATTCTGGGAGCGCATGGATTCTGGATTGCCCTGGCAGTGGTTGATGCCATTACGATTCCCGGAAGGAAACGATTTCGGATTGAGCGAAAGCTGGATCGCATTTTTTCACAGGGATTTCGGCACACGGTAGAACTCTTGATTGAAGTTCGTGGAAGTTTGCTGCGTGGATTCGAAGTATTTTTATCGGACCATGAATTTACGGAGTCGCGCCAGTATGGAATGCCCTTTAAAGGCGAGCTTCGCCGTGGCATCAACCGATTATCCTACCGAATGCGAATTCGACGCCGTGGCAAATACGAATTCCAGAAGATTTACTTGAGCTGCTTTTCCCTGCTGGGGCTGAGTCGTCGCATTTACAGAATTCCCTGTCATTCGGAAGTTAGAGTCTATCCCGACCTGAAAGCCATATCCAGGTATTTGCTTCTGGCGCGGAAAAGTCACCTGGGCCTGATGGGGATTCGCAAGTTCCGACGCCGTGGAGGAGACCAGGAATTTGAACGATTGCGCGATTATACTCGCGATGATGAATTCCGACACATTGATTGGAAGGCAACGGCCAGAAATCAGCGGCTTATTGTGCGCGAGTACGAAATGAATCGCAACCAGAGCGTTGTATTTCTGGTGGATTGCGGTCGTACCATGACCGCCACCGATGAATCTAGATCGTATCTGGACTATGCCATAAATGGATCTTTACTGCTGACTGCCGTGGCGGAGCGACAACAGGATCGCGTGGGATTTCTGGCATTTTCCAATCGAGTACTCCGATACGTGAAGCCTGCGCGCCAGAATCGGGAAAAGATCATTCAGGCCGCCTATGACCTGGAGCCCGAGTATGCAGAAAGCGATTACGAGGGCGCCTTCCGGTTCTTAAATACAGTGCTTAGAAAACGCTCTTTGCTAATATTGCTGACTACCATCATTGACGATCGGACTGCGGAAATGGTACAGGCTTACCTGGGAACCCTGAGCGGAAAGCACTTACCCTTTGCTGTCATGCTGAATGCTCCCGATTTGCATCATAGCCTGGACCAGCCGCCGGAGTCCATTGCGCAGGCTTACTTTCAGGCAGGAGTGGCGGATTTTGTACTCTGGAAGGAAGAATTGTACCAGAAGCTGCGTAATCGCGGAGTTCTGGTGCTGGATTCGTTGCCCGAAGATCTAAATGCGGGTATGATCAATGAGTACCTGCGCATTAAGGCAAGAAATCTACTTTAATCGAATTTGTTGGCTCCTATCTGTTGGCAATGGCACGGTCGAACCGAATGCGAACAGCTAAAAACCGTTTCAATGGCACAGGCGAGTTCAACGCGAACTGATAAAATTGATTTCAATGGGGCAGGTTAACTATCGAAAATGCGGAGTCATTAGAAGGATGATCATTCCTCACTGGAAGGCGCCTTTCCCATATCTCTGGCCAGAACCGGCTCCAGGGTATTCCAGACATTCCTTGCGTAGATCTTTGTTCCTTCTGCCGTAGGATGTATTCCATCGTCCTGATTCAGCGATTCGATACCGGCCACGCCTTTTAGCGGAAATGGCACAAGTATGACGTCTGTTTCGCGGGCAACGTCCGGAAAAGCCTGGTGGAACTTGTTTGCGTACTGCGGTCCCATGCTGGGGAATGTATGCATTTCGTAGAGGAAGATTGTAATCTTAGAATCAAAAGAGCGAATTTGCTCAATTATCTTTTTAAGATTGGTCTTCATCGCATCGATGGAAAGACCTCGCATTCCGTCGTTTGCCCCCAGACCTACAACAACGTATTGAATCCGATTTTCTTTGCGAAGATACCATTCCAGACGCGAAAGCCCGCCGGCTGTGGTATCTCCCGATACCCCGCCGTTGATCACTCTTAGATTCCACCCTTTCTCATGAATCATCTCTTCAATGAGGGCGGGCGCGGCCTGAAACTTCTCCAGACCGAGACCGGCCGTCAGACTATCGCCCAGAAACAGGATGGATGGCGCAGATGTTTGCGTTTCTGCCCGGGGCTTTTCTTTATCGCAGCGGGTTCCAACTAGCACGATCCACAACCCCAGAACGATAAATCTGGATAACTGTTTGATTCGCATTCGACGTTTCATTTGGTGAATTCCTTTCGCACAGCCAGCGCAGCTGCCGGGCGATCGGTCATAATGCCATCCAGGTGGCGAGAGACAAGCACCTTCATCTCTGCCTCGTCATTAATCGTCCAGTAGTCCACTCGAAGCCCGCGTCGGTGCGCCCAATCCAAAAACTCGGGCTCCGCGCGGAGGGCCGGTAAGATCGAGTTTGGGCGATAGGGAAGCTGCAGAGCTTGAAATGCAAATTGGCAGCGGGCTCCGAGCATATAACAGAGGGAGGCTTTGACCACCTCGCCGGTGGTGGCTCCGGTGGGTAACGATGAATGGCGTCGAAATTCTTGAATTGCTTCTGGATGTGTGCTTACCACGATCACATCTTTTCGATCCTGGCGCTCGGCCAGCATGCTGGCAACCTTGCGGGCCAGCGTTAAATCAGAAGTCTTAAGTTCGATATTCAGTCTTTTATCCGGAAACCGCTCCAGCAATTCGGCCAGCGTTGGGATTTGGTCGCATTTCTGGCAACCAGCAGGCAGCCGCATACTCATCAATTCTTGCAACGTGCGCCCCGATACCGGCCCTTCGGAGCCGGTCATTCGTTTCATATCATCGTCGTGGAATATTACCACCACTCCGTCGGAAGACATCTGGACGTCCGTTTCCAGAACATCGGTACCCAGGGCATCCGCAGCCTCAAAGGAGGGCATGGTATTCTCGGTGGTATTTTCGGTCAATCCGCGATGTGCGAAGATGAGTCTATGCCCATCGGGCTTAAATGGAGAATCCGGAAAGGAAATGGATTCCGTTCGATCCAGATTGTACACCCATACAGTGATTTTCGTAAGCAGAAAGGTGGATATAACAAGTGCAACAAAGCCAACAATCCACTTCATTGGGCCGCGTCCTGGTTCTGCCATAGTTTTCCTCAGTTCTCCTCTGTAGAGAATCGAATACTGAAAGGACCGGTTGCAAAGGAAAGAAAAAATATGGTCAGCCAGAAATAGAGATCCAGGATGCCCCATGGAAGATCTGGCAGTGGACGTAAAGGATCGGGAGCGCATCCTGGATGCAGTGAATGCCGGCAAGCGGGTGAAATTTGTCACCTACTCGCTCACCGATACAATGGAGCGGCAGCTTGACTTTGTTGTGGCGGCCATCCTAAAGAAGTACAATCATTCAAAGCTACAAAGCACTCTGTATTCCTGCCTGAAAGAACTGGTGGTAAATGCCACAAAGGCAAATGCCAAGCGTGTGTACTTCGAAGAGCTTGGATTGGACATTGCCAACCCGGATCAATACCGACAGGGCATGGAAAGCCTCAAATCCAATCTTTCCGAAAGCTGGATCAAGAAATACGGAGAACTGGCGCGCCGGGCCGGGCTGGAAAGCTCGATTTCTTTCGACCATAACCCCCACGGCCTCCGCATTATTGTGCTCAACGATACCGATCTACTGGGCGCCGATGAATCCCGAATTCGAGAGAAGCTCTCGGAGGGGATGAGCTACGAAGACCTGCTTTCTTTTTACATGGCCAATGGCGATCAGACCGAAGGGGAGGGCATGGGTCTGGTCATGAATTTGCTACTTCTGAAGGGCGAGGAGATTGATCCTGCGCTGTTTCGAATTGGCAATCTGGACGGAAAGACCATGGGACGCATCGAGATCCCATTCTCGGAAAAATTCCAGAGCGTTCGTGGTACAGATCCGCGAGGCTGGAAAGAACGGCCCCCACAGGGAGAAATCGAACTGGATTTCACCAAGTAATCCCTGCGCAGACCCCCTTCTCCAGGAATAGCTCAGGGCTCAATCTGGCTGCCGGGTATGGGCATCAAGTAATCCTCTTCCAATAGTACTCTGGACATTGGATAATGCTGGCGCAGGTTGCGAATTCGATTGCGGAATTCGGGCGCGGCGCGATCGGCCGTGTATTCCATATATTTGGCATTCTTTTCGATGAGCCGCACATGTTCGGCTTTCAAGTGAATCCGAATGGGTCGGGCGGGAAGCTCGCTGGAGCCTTTCCAGTATCGCACTTCGCCTGAATACAGACGATTGTCCTGGATCTGTCTCGCTTCCGGATCCCATTCCCAGATCTGGCCAATGCGATAGTTCTGTTCTATGCGACCCCCTGGATAAAACGCCGTGACCGTAATTCGAATAAATCTCTCCGGGTCGCCGGTAGGCAAATCGTGGCCAGTGTTTAGATTCTCCATGCGAACGCTCCAGTTCCATTTCCTGGTTTTGGGATCCCAACCATAGTCCGCCGAAAGCCCGAGCCCGCTTCGGTAACCGCCTGCTTCCTGGAGATTCATCAGCCCAAACTCTTTGGGAACTCCGCCTCCGATGAAGTAATGTCTATGCGAAAGTCTTATTGGACCATCTTTGTTGGCTATGGAACGCTCCACTTCCGGCATATGACAATCGCTGCAAGCCTTCGCTGCCAGATTCGAAGAATGCAGCTCATTGCCGGTGTTAAAGAAACATACCAGCGAAGAGGCAACTTTGTAGGTAACGTTGTGGCAATCCAGGCATCGGTTTCGCAAGCCTTGCGGATCCACAACCACTGGATGGGGCGCCTTTCCCGTACCCAGCGGGCCCACCACCACTGTCTTTCCTTGCGATTGTCTTAGATGGCAGGTGGCGCAGGTTACGCCTTCTTCGCGCATCTTTTCATCGAACGATGGATTTTCTGTGGCGATTGGTTTGAGCAGGTCTCCATCCAGTACCGATTCGACAATTTCTTTTCGCTGATTGCCCACCGGGATATGGCAGTTCAGACAGAGCCATTGCGGCGAAGTGGGCTTGGAAAGTTCGGATTGAAATTGCAGGTCGGAAAGCGCATGGGCATGCGTGGAGCCCGACCATTCGCGGTAATGATCCTGGTGGCAATGCCCGCAATCGGATGCCTTGATTCCCGGGGAGCCCTCCAGAGGAGCAAAGACGGCCGTGGGCATCGCCCAGGTCTGTCCGGGAAAGATCTCCTGAACTGGCTTTGGTCCTTTCTCTGGGCTGCAGCCAGGCATTACCAGGGCAGCCATTGTTATCGTCCGAAAGAAAACCATGCCTGGGAACCGTATAAGGGAAGTGAAGACCCCGGGCGTTGCCGGATTCCTCCGCAATATTTGTAAGCGCATCGATTTAATTCACTCCGAGGGATCTGATTTTAGTTCGGCCCGGCATGCAACAATGTCAGTGAACCAGCGGATATCGCTCGGAATTCTGGGCCGACCAGAGCCACATGCTTCCTGCGAAATTATAGGCCTCGTAGCCATAATGCCGGAGTATGACCGTTGCCATGGAAGAGCGCACCCCGCCGGTGCAATAGGCTACTATGGGTTTATCT
>JAGRNC010000096.1 GCA_020440935.1 Leptospiraceae bacterium
TGGCTTCTTGCTAAATGCGCTGCGCTTTGGCGCGCCTCCGCACGGAGGCATTGCCTTTGGGCTCGATCGAATCATGATGCTTTTTCTGCACCGCGATTCCATTCGGGATGTCATTGCATTTCCAAAAACACAGCGGGGCGCCTGTTTGATGAGCGATTCTCCTTCTACGGTGGAGATTAAGCAGCTTCAAGAATTGCGTCTGCGCCTGATTAGCGGTAGTTAATCCATTGTAGAGTTAAATCATGTCTCCAACCCGAGACAGATTCCAGGCCAAATGGCGGCCAGGATCACTCCGAAAATCTCTTGCCGGATCAAAGGCAGGGGTTTTGACTGAGCTTGCTGCGTGATCTGGAACCCAACTCAAGGCGGCGGCCTCTGATTTCCATGGAGGGACGCTATTCATTCGAGAATGACGATCTATTTCGCACTCTTTGCGGGATAGCCGATCAAAATCTTCCTTCGCTGGAAGAGAATCTTGACGTCCAATTAATTGCTCGGGGTAATCAGTTTTTAATCGGTGGCGCAGCGCCTCAGGTGCAACTGGCTATTGACTTCTTTAGACGGGTGGCCAGCGACTATGATCAAAGACCGCGCCACGGATTAGAAGAATTTGATATTAAGTACATCCTATCCATGCTGCAGAAAAATCGCCAGATGAACGAGGCAAACGAACATCAGGTTGCGCTTTTTGATGAGGACCCGGTGGAAGCCCTGGGTTCTACAACTCAGAAAGTGTTCGTTACTGCTCGTGGAAAGCCCATCTATCCCAGAACTCATCGCCAGGCTTCTTATCTGGAAAGCGTTCAGACGCAGCCGATCACATTCTGTCTGGGCCCGGCCGGTACCGGAAAGACGTTCCTTGCTATTGTCACAGCTTGTCGAAAACTGATGAACGGTGAAGTGGATCGAATCATTCTTACGCGACCGGCGGTGGAAGCCGGAGAGAGTCTTGGATTTCTTCCGGGCGATTTGAATCAGAAAGTTGACCCTTACTTGCGCCCCGTCTACGATGCGCTGTACGAATGCCTGGGCATTGAAAAAGTGCATAGCCTGATTGCTGCGCGTCGTATCGAAATCGCTCCACTTGCATACATGCGCGGCCGAACTTTGAATCAGGCCATGGTTGTTCTCGATGAAGCGCAGAACTGTACGCTGGCGCAGCTAAAGATGTTTTTGACCCGATTGGGAAGAAATTCATCCATGTGCATTGGCGGTGATGAAACGCAGGTGGATCTGAATCCGGGCCGCAGCGGACTTCTAAAGGCGGCCGAGATTCTCAGCCACGTTCCGGGAATATCGATTATTCGTTTTGGGAAAGAAGACATTGTGCGAAACGCTATAGTAGAACGAATCGTAGCAGCATTTGAGAAAGAGGAGGGGTTGTAATTGTTTTCCTTTCAGGCTTTCTTTCGTAGCTGGCTGGTGAGAATTTCCGATTTTTTGACGGCCACCCGCCCGGCTTCCTTCGTGCGAAGGCTACAGCTCGGACTACTATGCCTTACCGTTCTAATTCTTACGATGGTACTTTCGTATCCTGTGCTGGTGCAGAAAACTCTTCGGCTGGGGCCCGAGGCTCCCTTTGCCGCAGGTAAACCATCGCCAGAAACCATCGTTGCTACCACAGATATTCAGTTTACCCAGGAAGAGCAATTTGCCCTGGCCCGCGAAGATGCTCGAAAGAATGCTCCGCTTCATTTTGTCCGCGACCTGGCCAATCTTGGCCCCGACGGCGAACTACAAAAGCAACTTCGCTCGGATCTCCAGGCGGTACAGAAATGCCGCATTGATCATTCCGAAATGGATGCGCGTCGGATCTGTGTTCGATCGGGAGTGCGGATCTGGAGGGAGAGCGGGCTGAATCGGGATCAGTGGAAGACTATTCTGGAGTATCGTTCCGATTACGTAGAAAAGCAAATTCAGCAACTGGCTAACCTGGTTTACCAGGAATATATCATCTTACAGGATTACCCCGAATCCAGCGAATTCAAAGGAAGCCTGGTTTCTGTTCGAGATATTCAGCCTGGAAGCGCGCCCACCGAAAGCACCCTTCCGGCCGAGCAAGTGATCCGTCGCAACTTGCTGGTTTCCCGCAATGTGCTGGACCAGGTGCGAGACATTGCTTCCAAGAAATTACAGAGTCCCGGCGGCACGTTTCGCGAAGTTATCGTGCAGCTTACGGTGCATTATCTGTACTACATGCCTCCGGCCCGGTTTGATGCGGAAGCCACCGAACAGGCCCGTGCAGCCGCTGCCGGCGATGTAAAGCCTCCCGTATACCGGCTCAAGAAAGGCGAAGTGTTGGTGCAAAAGGGCGATGTGCTTACACAGGAAAAATACCGCGCTCTACAATTCTACAATGAAGCCAGAAATCGCGATCGCATCGGACGGATTTCGGCTCTTTTTATTCAACAGGTTCTTCTAGTTGTACTTTTGCTCTATCTTTCCATGCGATTTGCGCGCCACAAACTGGACGATGTTTCCGGCAACTTGATGTTGTATCTTCTGGTCTGGGCCTTTGGCATCGTTCTTTTTGCGGCCCTGAGTCATTGGAATGAGCAGCCCGGTAAACTGGATCTGACCTATTTTTTTGGTTCCTATATTCCCATTGGATTCTTTGTAGTTTTAATCGCTCTGATATTTGGCGAGATTCTGGCCCTGATCGTTGGATGTTACCTCGGATTTCTGGTCTTTATCGCAAGTAACTACGATGGCAACTCGCTTCTCATCGCTTTTTCCAGTGCGCTTATCGCGGGAATTATGGGAGCGCGCATCAAGAATCGACTCCATTTTATTACCACCGGACTAACCATCTCTTTTGTTGGCTGCATCATCGTTGTGGCCGGCTATCTGTACTCGCAGAAAGAAATCCTGGCCGGTCCAGAAGAGAATACGGTCTTCTCCATGGGCTTTTTGCAGGCCCTTCGCACCCAAATTTTATCCGGCCTTTCTACCATACTTGCCATGGCCGTGCTTCCTGTGTTTGAGACTCTCTTTAACGTGCCCACGCGATTCAAACTTGTAGAGCTGGCCGATTCATCGAACTTTCTTCTGCAAGAGCTCTTTCGAAAGGCCCCGTCCACGTGGACTCACACTTTGATGGTTGCCGCTCTTGCCGAAAAGGCATGCGAACGGCTGGGTCTGAATACTTTGCTTGTTCGCACGGGAGTGTATTACCACGACATCGGCAAAATGAAGCGGGCCGGATTCTTTGTGGAAAATCAACATCTGATTCCCCGCGAAGAAAATATCGACAAAAACAATCCGCAGAAAGCCGCGCGGGTCATTATCGACCATGTACTGGATGGCATTACCATGGCCCGGCAGGCGCGGCTTCCCAGAGAAGTCATCGCATTTATTCCCGAGCATCATGGCACCTCTACCATGTCCTTTTTCTACCACAAGGCGCTGGAGAAGATGAAGCGCAAGGTAAACCGGGAGGACTTTCGGTATCCCGGTCCCTGTCCGCAATCCAGGGAAACCGGTATTGTTATGATCGCAGATTCCCTGGAAGCGGCCAGCCGCTCTCTGGATGATTACAGCGAAGCGGCGCTAGACCATTTAATCCAGAAGATCATTAACATTAAGATGTCCGAGAATCAGCTGGATGAATCGGGGCTTACCCTGGGCGATCTGCAAATCGTAAAGCAGGCATTCAAAGAAGTGCTGCAGAGCTCCTATCATTTCCGCCCCAAGTATCCAAATTCTGCAGATACAAAAAAGCTCGAAAATCGGCGCACAACGGCGAAGAAAAAGACCACTACAGCAAAGAAGAAAGGTTAGGCATTGGCCGACGAAATTCTGTTACAAAATCTGCCAGGACCGGTTCCTTCCGGTTTTCCTGCAGCATCCGATTTACGCAAAGACATCGCTCTTCTTGTTTCTCTTCTAAAGAAAGAGCAAAAGATTCCATCCGATGTTTCCATTTCGGTGTCTCTGGTTTCGGACCAATCCATGCAACAGCTAAACCGGGACTTCAGAGGTAAGGATAGGACCACTGATGTACTCAGCTTTTCGCAGATTGAAGGAATGGAGTTTCCGGACATCGAACCTCTGCCCCTGGGGGACATCGTCATTTCCAGAGCACAGTGCATTCGACAGGCTTCGGACAAAGGGCATAGCCCCGAGCATGAGCTGCATATACTTCTAATCCACGGACTCTATCACTTACTGGGCTTCGACCACGAGACTTCGGAAAAAGATGCCCGGCAGATGGAAAGATTGGAAAAAAAGCTTCTTCGTTGGTTCCTTAAAGAAAGGGGTCGGTAGGTTTCGATACTATAGTCATAGAAAGGGCTGGTATTGAGATGAAAGGCATTGGTTTATCCATGAAAAGACATACTGCAAAAGATCCAAGGTCGAGGCTGTTAACGGGCCTGGCAGTAGCCGTTGCGCTTATGCAGGCCCTTTTCCTGTTATGGATTTTTGCGCGGCCAGTGTATGGCATCGGACCGGATCAGCTCAACATCGTAGAAAAACAAATCAGAGAAAAGAATCGCCAGAGCGGATTTGGGGACATCGAGATCGATAACTTGCACGGCAAAATAACACGGAACCTGGCTATTGTTGTGGCCCTGGGAAAGATAGAACCATACCCCGATTCCGCCGATGTGCTCACCTCCCAGACCGCCCGTACTGCTTTCGTAAAAGGGAAGGATTCCGATGGAAAGATCTGGTATCGGATGCGCCTTCGGCACGGAATTAGCTTTTCCAGCGATATCTTTCCTTCTATATATCTCTACGAAGGGCATTGCTTTCTTTATCCCAAAAATCCCGCAGATATCTCCCAGGGGATCGAGAAGTTAATGGTTCAGTTCTACCGAATTAACTATTCGGGCATCGAACACAGCCGAGAGATCCGTCGTATTGTGCATCCAAACCCGCTGGACAAAGCGCAGGCCCTGGACAAGCCACCCGGCGCCGATGTTCAGTTGCTGGATAACAGCGACATCACTGTGGAAATGTATTCGTATCCCACCTCGCAAAGGCCAACGTACGTTGGATGGGATGGTATACCATTGCCAAACCTGGGAGTAGAGCCTCAGGACCAGGTTAAGCTAAACGATAAGGCCAACCCCATCCCTTACGATAAGCAATTTCGCATCCTGCAGGCCTACAAAGAAGTGCTTCGTTCGGTAAATCGACAGCTATCGAACGCAGCGGCCGAAGCCGAGCTCGAGAGAAATGTTAAGATCAACAATATGATCGATTTTTCTACCAGCGGAATCTAGATTTCCCGCATCGCAGGCAGCGCTTCGCCGGGACCGCAATGCCGGGAGCGCATCGCAGGGAGCCCTTCGCTACAACCCCGGCCGATTAATCCGGGCCGATTCGCTGGGCCCGTCGCACCCTGCCGAAACAATGGCAAAACCAGTGTCTAGGGCACAAGCGCGCCAATTCGATATCGATTTAGCTGAATCGATGCCTTGCGACTATGGGATTTGTTCTTTCCATCTTTGTCATTCCAGCCTTTGGTTGCATCTTTGCCACACCACGGAAGCAGACTGTATTGGTGCACCGATGTATGTTCAGACAGATAGCCGGTAATATCGTAGACGCTACCATCGATGGCGATCCAGCAACTGGCGGCGCTATTGTGCGATTGCAATTCCACCTTTGTGATGCTTCTGGATTCTGCCAGTGCGGGAACAAAGGATAGGAGCGAAACGCAAAGTGCAAAGGAGCCTGCCATCTTCCAGCTCAGGTCTCTGCGGGTTTTTGTTAATTCTACCATGGCGTGAACTCCTCTGTCTCTATATCAGACGTCGGCAGCCCCAAATCGATCAAATGCTTTCTGATTTTCCGCATGAATGCCGAAGACCCGCAAACCAGGAACTGTGCTTTTCTGTCCGCAGAAACCGTCTGGTCCAGAATACCTAGATCGGCGCTTTTACCTTCGCTATGGAACCATCGAAACTCGGGATGCTCCGATGCCAGCCGGTCCAGTTCCATTTTGATGGGCTCCTCAATTCTCTCCGTGTAATAAACCAGAGTCACCGGACCCGCTTTCCTGTAATCGAAGCACCGGGCCATGCCCAGGAAAGGAGCAATGCCTACTCCAGCGGCCACCCAGACCTGCGGTCTTTCTGTAATTTCGAATTCGGCAAATGGGCCCTGCAGTAGCACCGAATGTCCTGGTTCTAGATCGGAAAGATGCGATGTGTCCACCCCTGCATTCTTAACGATCAAATGCAATTCGGGACTGGTGCGGCACGATGCCACCGAGAATGGATGCCAGTTTTGTGTGAATGAGTGCCCCAGCTGGACATATACCAGCGAGCCAGCCTTCAGGCCGGTGGAACCCTGGCGTTCGGTTCGCAAGACGACTTCGAATAGGCCGCCGCCGACCTGCTGCACTTCGCGAACGATCCAGCGACGACCTCTGGAGCGATAATAGAGAATGCCCAGAATCGATGCGCTTCCCAGCGCGGCGATAGAGTAGAACAATGCGGCGTGGATTCTGCCAGGATGCAAAAAGATCAGTCCGTGGAGAAATCCCAGAACAAAAGCCAGTAGAAAGCTCCAGTGAATTGCGATCCACCATCGATGATGCACTTTATTGGCAAAGGAAGCGCCTAGCGCCAGGAGCAGTAATAGGAGCGAAAGCCATCCGAGCAGCAGAAATGGGTCTTCAAAGTAGAATGCAACTTCCGAATCCACATAGATTTCGCGCAAGGTATGCAAGACCAGCAGCGCGGCCGCAAAAAGACCAAGCCAATGATGCAATCTGTGCTGTCGGGACAATCCGCCGACCAGACGCGCCAGCCAGGCGCTTCGGATGGCAGTAAAAAAGGAGAAGGCGAAAAAAAGCCAGGCCAGTAAAGCGAGAAAGCGCATACCTCAATGGAGTTTTGGCGGCCCGGAGTGGGTCAATAGGTATTTGGGCTGAACCGAGTCGGGGGGCCGTCGGGACCCTGGATGCCAGAATGCTTATTCGTAACGGGCCACCAGGCAATCCGCATTGCTGGAATCGGAGTACGTGCCGGAAAGTACAACTTTGCCGTCCGGCTGCAGCACCAGACCTCCTAACTGAAAATCGAAACCGCCCGCGGGCAGGTCTGCGGTGACTATTCCATTGGATCCAAAGCTAGTGTCCAGGCTGCCATCAGTATTAAAGCGAACCAGCACGAATTGCTGTATTCCGGACACCATGGCGTCGCCCCCCAGAATAATGCGGCCGTCCCATTGCACGACGATGGTCTGGGCATCGTCTATATCCCCGGCAATGTCAATGGTAACATATCCTCCGTTTCCAAACGAGGAATCTAGACTGCCATCTGCGTTGAGTCGAATTAAGAGTATATCGTCGTCCGAATAGCCTGCCGCTAGAAGGCCCCCGCCAAACAGCGGATAGAGCGCATAGATGTTGTCATCCATGCCCAGATCCAGGGTGAATAGTCCATCCCCCGAAAAGGATGCATCCAGATTGCCCGACGAATCAAAGGCAGCAATGGCCACAATGTATCCCGACGGTCCGGCGTACGTCGATCCTGCAAGGAGGTAACCGCCAGAGTCCCGACGCACAGCAGTATTCAGGTAATCTTCGGAGCTAAAATCGGCCGCGCCCGTGCCCCCCGAACCAAAGCTAGTGTCCAGGCTGCCATCGCTCAAATAGCGAACGACCATGAAGTCGGTGGATTCTACGATCATTTGCGTCGCGGCCACAACAAAGCTACCGTCGATGTTCGGAAAGATCCTGACCCCACCTTCGCCAATCGAATCAACAAAATAGCTATTTCCACTGAATGAGTAGATTGGATTGCCGTTCGCGTCGAAGTAGGCCACGCCCAACCCGCCGGCTTCACCAACCATGTAAATGTTTCCAAAAAAATCGAAAGAGGCGGAAAGACCCAAATCCGGACCACCACTCAAATCGACCGATGCCAATCCGGAATTTCCGAAGGAAGTATCCAGGGTTCCAGTAGGAGTTAATCGAAACAGTGTGAAGTCCGGAGAGCTTCCGGAATCGTAGGTTCCGCCGGTCAGGAAGCTACCATCGCCGCTCTGTAGCAAATAATCGCAAAAATCGTCTCGACTCGCACCGGATGGGTCCAGGGAAATATAGCCACCGCTACCAAAGGTGAGGTCCAGGGTACCCCTGGCCGATGGTGGAATCAGGGCCAGTACTCCGAGCAGATTGTTTAGAGGATCGTTGGAATCGTCATCCTTCCAGGGGCCCTGACCCAGAGCAGGATGCAAATAGCAGGAAGAAAGATGGAGCAGACAGAAGCAGACTAGAAATAGTAGAAAACGTCGCATGGAGAAACCGCACAGAGGAAAATAGAGGGCCAATTCAGTAATTGTCCTCCAGTAGTGACGTCCACAAAAATAAACGATTTTACCTGCCCCGATCGAACGTTACCGCGCCCGGGTATTTCGCAGGTTCCTGAACAATTCGTTTCGCCTGCATGCCTCCGCAAGAATCCGGCCCTTTGATTCTATGGACCGCTGGTCTGAGCGACGCGTTCCCGGGGCCAGGGCTCGAGGCGC
>JAGRNC010000097.1 GCA_020440935.1 Leptospiraceae bacterium
AACAAAGATCGGTCAAAAATTACTCTTGCAATCGGGTAGGGTTCATCTCTAGAATTGGGCTGCCCGTGCAACGGGCCGGGACCAGGCCTAATGAAAATCAAAATGAAGATGATTCTGCTGATTTGCGGCGTGGTCGTACTCAGCGTATTTCCTCTTTCATTCATTGTTCTCTTACGCAATCAGGATATAATTACCGACAAGACCATTGAGGTCTGCAGAAACCTTTCGCATAATGTGGCCAGCTCCGCCACCGAAGAACTCCTTATAGATGTTACCTACGATGGAACTCGCTCCGCCGTCACGGGTTTGCAGGATGCCGGCATCCATGGTCTTCTTAATGCGTACGTTCTTAACGTCGACGGTGAATACGTAGCCGACATGCGCGATGAGCATCTGGGCCAGACTGCCAATCCCGAACTGCTGGCGAATTTTCGTAAAATGAAAGACCTGGATATGGAGCGGATCAAAGGCAACCCGGATTTGTTGCGATTTGTATATCCAATCTTTATCACGTACAAAGGTCAGAATCTGCGAGTCGGCGAAGCGGTCTTCGAATTTGACGAAGCTCAGGTGTATGAGCCCATCCAGGAAACGCGGCGCACCGTTTTTATTGTTGCAGGAATCATCTTTGGAGTGGCCATCATCATCGCCATCGCCACTGCCATATTGATTACTCGTCCTATTCTTTCTCTTTCGGAGGGCGCCAGTATCATTGGCTCCGGCGATTTGAGCCACCGAATTTCCATAAGCAGTAGCGACGAAATCGGACAGCTCGCGCATTCCTTTAACAACATGACCGCGCGCATCCAGGACTTTACACAGAATCTGGAAGACAAGGTAGAGCAGCGGACAAAGGAGCTCAACGAAACTCTGGAGCAAGTCCAGGCTTTAAAAGTGCAACAGGACGGGGATTACTTTCTCACTTCTTTATTGGCGCGCCCATTACAGACAAATAAAAATCGGAGCAACTTTATCTCCAGCGAGTTTGTAATAGAGCAGAAGAAGAAGTTTAGCTTTCGCAAATGGGATTCCGAAATTGGCGGCGACTATTGCATTACGGATACGATCCGTCTGGATGGACGAAACTACACAGTATTTCTGAACGCCGATGCCATGGGTAAATCCATCCAGGGCGCAGGAGGCGCGCTGGTTTTGGGCGCGGCATTCAACGCCACATTGATTCAGGCCAAGCTGGGCAAATCCTCCATTCAATATCCGGAAATCTGGCTACGCGATACATACCGGGATCTACAGAACATCTTTGTTTCTTTTGATGGCACGATGTACATGTCCATGGTGATGGGCCTGGTCGACGAAGAAACAGGCTTCATGTATTTCATAAATTGCGAGCACCCATTCACCGTTCTGTACAGGCGAGGACAGGCCTCTTTTCTAGAAGAAGAGCTCGAATTGCGTAAGCTGGGAGTTCCCGGAGAAGAAGAGAAAATCAGCGTAAAGAGCTTTCAGCTCGATGCCGGCGATGTTATTATTTGCGGTTCGGACGGTCGGGATGACCTGATTACCACCAAGCCCGACGGCACCGAGTCCATCAACGAGGATGAGTTCCAGTTCCTGCGACATGTAGAACTCTGCGAAGGCGACATCGGCAAAATTCTCGATTACACGCGATCGAACTTCAAGCTCATGGATGACATCTCCTTACTGCGAATCTCTTACAAAGAGAATATGCCCAACGTTGTTGAATCTACCGTGCCGGGGCACGTGCGCGAAAAAATGAACCGCAGCTATGAGCTGATTGCCGAAGGCAAAGAGGAAGAGGCATTACAGTCCATAAAGGAATTTGTACACCATGGCCGTGATTTGCCAGAGCTACTAAAGACCGTGGGGCGATTGTATTTTAACAAGGGGGATTACAACAGCGCCGCCGAATGCTTTAAAGAATTTGTGAGCATCTCACCCAACGATCAGGAATACCTGTATGCTGTTTCGAACTGCTGTCGTCTGGCGGATCGATTGGAAGAAGCCGCCGATTTCGGTGAGCGATTATTGCTACGGGAGCCAGGCAACGTCTTAAATCTCCTCAATCTTGCGGACATCTACGCTCGAATGGAACAGTCAAAACGGGCCCTTACTCTTGTGGACAAAGCGCTGCACCTAGAACCCGAAAATGAGCAGGCCGCATTCTTGCGCGATTCCATCGTGCAGCGAATGGCCACATCCAATGAGACCCGCGAAATCCTGGAGCTTATGGAGAAGGGCGATCATCTGTACAAAAAACGCCAGTACAATCGAGCTTTAAAGCAATATGAGAAAGTGCTGGATCTGGACCGGACTCATCGCAAAGCGATTTACCGCGCCGCCAACTGCAATGCATTCGCGCGCAACTATGCCCAGGCTGTGGAGTATTTTGGCCGGGTACTTGCGCTGGACCCCGAGAATTATCACGCATACAACAACCTGGCGGTGATCTACTTCGAACAAAAGGAATACAATCAGGCATTCCTCAGCTTGCAGAGGGCATTGCGCATTGAACCCAGCTTCACCGCTGCGCAAAGAAATATGGCTCAGGTGGAACGGATGCTGGAAAATCGCGGCGAAGGCGCCACCGAGGCCTCCCGTGAATATGCCGACCGCAAGACAGTGGCTGCACGGACGGAGGAGAAGCGTGAGGTCTAAAAGCAAGTCCTTCTGGAAAGCGGCCTGTCTTGGCGGTCTTGCCTGTCTGGCATTGTCTGGCGCGGTTACTTCCCTTACCGCGAGAGAAGCCCCGGTAATTGAAATTCTTCTCTCTTCCGACTCTTCGATCTACGAAGAGGGGCTGGCCGGCTTGCAGTCGGTTATGCAGGCGCAAACCAGGGTTCAGTATCTGGAAGTGTTGCAGGCCGAACATCCCGACCTTGGGGCTTATTTCAATGATATCGAGGCCTCCGGGGCACAAGTCTACATTGCATTTGGCCGACCCGCCGCCCAACTTGCCGCCGAAAATCTGCGCACCACTAACGTTATTTTTTCCATGCTTAATTCGCCCAAGCAAATGAACTTGAAGCAAGGAAACCTGTGCGGCGTGAGCATGGACATCGGCCCGGACCGATATTTTTCTGCTCTGAAGCAAGTGGACCCCGATGCGAAGTACGTGTATTCCTTCTACAGTAACGATCAGGGAAGACAGGCCGCCGTTGCCGGAGAATACCTCGATCTTGAGCATGGCATTCTGTATCAGGCTATCCAGATTGGACCTTCGGATTCTCTGGAGGGAGCGCTGGATTCCATTCGCGATCGCGCGGATGCCATATACATGGTGACGGATCCACTATACAATCGACAGAACTTCCAGCTTCTTTCGGATTATGCAAAGAAGAATGGGATCACTTTGATGACCGGCTATCCCGCGCTGGTTCGCCTGGGCGCCACCTTTGGAATCAGTCCGGACTATACGAACCTGGGGATAGCCACCGGCGAAATGGCGAATCGCATTCTTTCAGGTAAAAGCGATTGCGGTAAAGAACTGGTAGTTGTGCCATCGCAGACTTCATTTTCGCTGAACGAAACCTATGCCCGCGAACAGGGATTGCAGCTATCGGAAGCCATCAAAGAGCGGGCTCGATTGGCCGGACTGCTAAAGCTCGGAGTGGAGCTGTACGGGGATGACAAAATCAATTCGGCAAGAAAGATCTTCGAAGCCATACTCAAAAAGGATCCGGAGAACCGCGCGGCCCGCAGTTACAAATCGCTGATCGTCGAACGACTGACCGGAGACCAGACCAGGCGCTTTATGACCAGCGCGCAGCGGCACATGGATGCACGAAGATACTTGAATGCACGCGCGGACTATGCGCAGGTGTTGCGGCTCAATCCGGATTACGAAAAGGCAAGAGAAGGCCTGGCGACTGCTTCCCGATTGCAGAGCGAACTGGAAACCAATCGGGCCCGTTCCCTCAGCGCCTCCGGGCAACCCTTTGCGGCGATCAAGACCTACATTTCTGCCCTGAGCATCTGGCCGCAAAATGCGCGCGCACGTTCCGAGCTTGCTGCGCTGCGGTCCAGGGAATCGGCGCGTATTGATCACTACATGCACGATGGACTGGCCCAGTATAATCAGCGAAACTATGAGATCGCCATCGAAAAATTCGAAAATGTACTGCTGGTGAACCCCGGGCATAAAGAAGCCACCGAGTACCTGCGTCTTTCGCGACAGAAGCGGGAAGCGGTGCTTCGATTATTGCAGCGAAAAAAGAATTGATCTTCTCGAATTGAACGCGTCAATGGGCGTACCATGGAACGGACTCTGTTCAGCGGTATCGCCTTTGCGTCGATCCTACTGTTTGCTTCAACACTGGCGGCCCAGCCCAGAAATACGGCCACCATCGACGTAAAAGACAAAGAGAATTCGATTGATGTGCATATAGAAAGGCTCCAGGAAGAAATCCCCGGAATTCAAGAATTCAAAGTTGAAGTAAAGAACAAAGTCACCAAGGAGCGCACTCTGCACGGAGTGATTACCATCCAGGACGGAAGCACCCAGAAAGAGTGTATCGTATATGTTGGCCTGCCTCCCGGAGCAAATGCCATTGCAACAGTCCGATGCGAAGCAAAAGCGCGCTCTTACTGGCAATTCAAAGTGATCAAAGTCTACGATTTCATGCTGGAGTAAGATGCGACGGTTAATTGCAACATTTCTTTTCCTTTTCCTGACGGCTCCTGTACTCGGCGAAGCCATCTTTATGCGCAATGGCCAGATTCTGGTGGGAACCATTACGCAGCAATCCGAGCGCGAAGTGACTGCAGTCATTGACGGAAAGACCCGCGTCATTCCAAAATCGCAAATCTATCGGATTACCTTTGAGACCGAAGAAGAAATTAAAGAAAAGCGAAGGCAGTATGCACTGGAGCGCGCCCGCGCTCTGGCCATCGAGAAGCGACAGAAGGAAAAAGAAGAACTGGAAAAGGTGCGTGCTGATTATCTGGCGCAGCAAGCGAAGGCGCGCGCAGATCGAGCTGCCTATTTGCGCGAACAGGTAGAGAAAGGAAATATCGAAAAACCCGATGAGCCCATCTCTTACTACGATTTTGCCTGGCGTTCGGCCGTATTGCCCGGATGGGGGCACATCGCCATCGGTAGGCCCTATTGGGGTTATGCCTATATGGGAGCTTCGGCGCTGGCACTAATCAACCTGGCCGATAAATGGGGGCCCGCCCATGCTGCAAAGGCAGCCAACGAATCGGAAGTGAAGCAAAACATTCTGCTGGCCCTGGCCACTCAAAATAGCCCGACAGCCACGGGGCTAAAGTTCTTGTATTTTACCGAATCTAATCATCGCTACTCAGATTCTTATCGTAAGAAGGTCAGTTCGTACAACTATGCGGTAATGGTTGCACTTACAGTCTACGGCGTGCAGCTCGCGCATATCATTTACAACGGATTTGCCTGGGAAGAAGGCCTGGTGGTAGATAATGAAGATGCCAATCAGGATAGACTGTTTCTAAATATTTCTAGCAGCCCGGGAACTCTAAACGCCGATACGGGCCTGGGCTTGCCGCCCAGCGCCTTTTCGCCCAATCCTGGAATCAAGAGCGAACTCCCGGGATACGCAAGCCGCGATACTTCGCTGCAATTCGGTTATCAAGTCCGGTTCTAGGTCCGCTCCTTTCTGGGGCGCCCAATTGGCCGATGCGCGGTGCTGCGCTCCTTGCCGCAAAAAAAAGCTGCGTGTATCGACCGTTATTCCAGATTCGACCCGCAATGAGAATCTGGCGCAACGCAAATCGGCTGGCCCTGGGCACAATGTTTGGAACTCTGTTCTCCTGCCTCCAACTGGATCCAAGTGTCCAAAACCGTGAAAATCTGGCTCAGGCCGTCAATCTACTGACGGCTCTTAATGGCGGATCGCAATACTACATCTTTCTGAGTAATAAGCTCAATGATGGTCAGGCGCGGACCTTCCTGAAATACTCGAACGGCGCCCTCAGTCGAATCGATTACTCCGGCGGGCCGGATAACATCTGGAAAGCACGGGTTCTGGACGGAACCATATTTGCCCTCGATAATTCCACCAATGACACAGTATGGATAACGAAGGACGAAGGCACCACCTGGACCCAGGTCGATGTACCCGGACTCACTACCGATGTGTTTTTGCACATGGAAGTCTGCGGTAGCCGATTGTATCTGGCTAAGAGTTTATTGGCTACGGATCCCAGTGCCTATACTCCGGGCTACTACACCGATGCCTCCGGTAGCAGCTACTCGGAGTGGCGGGCTAGCGGAGTTTCGCTGGAATCCATTCCTGGCGATCTTGCCTGCGGAAATGATCGGCTTTATGCCAGTCTGGATATGACACCGTTTCTTTCCTTTGCGCCTGCCGCAGCCCCCGAATCATCTACATCGGCCACTTCCAATACCGCGCCACGGGAGTTTTCCGCGATGGCGGCGCGAAGCGGCACACTGCTTGGCATCCATTATGGTGATCCTTTCTACGGCGCTGGATACTCGTCGGATGCGGGTGCCAATGTTGTGGCTACGGGAAACTTTGATGCAGGCTACACCTTCCTGAGCTCTACCGAATCGGAAGGCGCTCTCACTGCCAGCGATGCAGGCTACCACGTTGGTCTGGTTTATCAAGCCACAGCAACCTGCAAATTCTATCGCTTTAGTACTGGTGCTGAAAGCCCGGCGGCCACGGCATCGAATACAGTGGATTGCGGTCCGTACACCGATGTGGAGCTCACCTCTATGGCTGCCAGCGGCAGCACCGTGGCGGCGGCGTATCGAGCCAACGGCGGAAGTTCCACCGGGATTCTGATTTCCAGCGATGGCGGACTCTCCTTCGAAAAGCTGGATGTTTCCAGCGTCTGGAGCGACCAGGGTTACATCACCAGCATCCAACCAATCCGATAGGACGGATCGGGATTTTTTTTCCATCTGCCGAAATTCATCCAAAAATTGCCGAAAAAAATAGGCCATTGCCCTGTTTTAGGGTATATGCATCGTCGCATTCTTTCCATTGTTCTGGCAAGTGCTCTGCTGGGAGCAGGGGGAACCAGGTGTTTGTATTTGGATAATTCGCTGGATCCATCGTCCCTGCTTGCGCTGGTGAGTAGTAAAGCATATATCTTCATGGATGACTCAGCGGGCGACGCAACAGCACGGAGTCTGCTGACCTATTCGGCCGACGGTAGCCTTCAACGAGTGAACTGGTCCGGAGGCCCTCAGAATATTCGAATGGCCGCCGTTGCCAATAACGTGATCTACGCCCTGGATAATCAAAACATTGACGATGTTTGGATATCCCGCGATGGCGGCAGCAACTGGGAGCAGACGGACTTGCCTTCCAGCAATGAATCAGAACAATTCAAGCAAATTGCAGATTGTGGCGGAAAGATCGTAGTTGCATTTGCGACAATCAAATACAACGGAAGCGGAACCCATCCAGGGTATGTAAGTAGCGATGGCGGAGCAAGCTGGCAAGCATGGCAATCAACCTTCAGCCCTATGGCCACCGGCACAGGCGATATCATTCTCGATTCGCTGGAGTGCAATTCGGACCTTGTCTTTATTACTTCAAGCAATTCCACTGCAAAGGTAGAATGGGCCTCTACGTCGGATCTGAATTCGTGGACATCGGCATCCTCGCATCCGGCCGGGAACAGTCTCTACACGAGCACGGCGACCTCGGGCACTGGTCTCATCGGACTAACTTGTGATGGGTCCTGCAACTCCCCGGGACTCAACTATTCTACCAACCTGGGCAATGGAATGGCCGTATCCGGCACAATGCCCAACTCCACGGGCTACTATCATGCGACCGGAGTAACCGAGTATGCAAACAACGGCATTTTCGCCAGTCCGTTCCTTGTATCCGAGGCTAACTCGGGCAGCCAAACTTGTATAGTGTATCGATTCGCGACCGGAGCGACGGCACCTTCCAGTACTGCAAAAGCAACCCTTTCCTGTTCCGATGTAGGTTCGCTCTACAGCATGCCGGCCATGCTTGCCTTCGATTCGAATCTGCTGGTCTCCTACCGTGGTTCCCTGGGGACGCAGACAGGACTCCTACTTTCGAAGGATGGAGGAGTAAGCCTGGAGAAAGTTGATTTATCTTCGGTCTGGACGGATTCGGGATTTATTGCTGATATCGAAGATTCGTATTAGCAGGCGGTTAAACTAACTTCGAAATGAAGCGGCCTTCCACTCGGCGTAATTGCTGGCTAAACTAGTGGCTCACTAGAGGCCCGAGGAGTCTTCTGGGGAATCTCAAATATAGCGTTACAACGTTTGTTTCCTGAACATGGGAAAACAGGAAGAACTGTAAATAAAATAGTAACATAATACAAATAATTTCCGTTGACCCAATCCTTTCCCCGGGTAAGCAAGTTAAATGGCCCGGAAACTCCTGATATTGATTTGCATTCTATTTCTGGCCCATTGTGGCCCGTTGATCTATGATTGGGAAGGTT
>JAGRNC010000098.1 GCA_020440935.1 Leptospiraceae bacterium
TCCAGGCGCGGGTATCAAGGCCTGCAAACAGTCCGAAACGATTTTGGCCGGCACAGCGGAGTTCCTGCACGCCAACGGAATTGATGTTCCTCAACTAAAGGAGCCTGGCACCGAGGTGCATGTGGCCAACGATGTGTATCTGGGCGCGTTTTTTCTTTCGGATACATTACGCGACGGCGCAGCAGAGGCAATTAAAGCCATTCGAAATCTTGGAATCCAACCGGTAATGCTAACCGGCGACCGGGAAGAAGTGGCTGCCTCCATTGCCGGCTCTCTTGGAATGGAATACTTCGCAGGACTTAAGCCAGAGGATAAGCTGGAAAAGATTGCGAGTTATCCCATTCGACCTACAGCTATGGTCGGCGACGGCATCAATGATGCGCCCGCACTTTCCCGAGCGGATGCCGGATTTGCAATGGGCAGTGGTACGGACGTGGCCTCCGAATCGGCGGATGTTACGTTAATGGGGAATAAAATAGAAGAAGTCACAGATGCGATCCGTTTATCGCGGGCCACAATTCGAAAAATCTATCAGAATCTGTTCTTCGCATTCATTTACAATATCATTGGCATCCCTCTGGCTGCTGCGGGATTTCTAAGTCCTGTGGTCGCAGGCGCGGCCATGGCCATGAGTAGTGTTAGCGTTGTAGTCTCTTCGCTTACTTTATATCGATTTCGCTTTCATTCAGAGCAGACTTAGCTTGGCGAGAATGTCCCGTGGCGCGAGTGCACAGATGTGCGGCGGACGCCACAAACCAGGCGATCGTTCCACTTTTGTCCTGGCCTCCGCATTTATACGACGGGGCAATGCTCCGATGAGGTGCCCTGTTCCGATATAACGTTATAAGCATACCGCCAGCCACGTCCGGGAAAAATGATTGAGTCTTTAAGCAAGTAGTAAACGATGATGGGGTGCGCTCCTGGTCCCTTCGTTTTCCCTGGTTAATTACGTTAGCCATGATTGTGGTAACTTACTGTAGCGGAGCCTACTACGGAGTGGACGGACCGGACGTAATTTCTCGCGATGAAACTTTGAGTCGCATTAACGATGCCCGCCTCGCCAAAATCGCATCCTGCGGATTAAATGAAACAAACGGGGCATTCCTTTACGTACAGTACACGCAGAATCCGAGGAAACTTCTGGATGGGGCCTATTACTATACCAAAGATGTGGACAACTGCACAAACATCATCCTCTGGGGAAGTTGCGATGGAGCCGTGCGATCCTGCGGGCTGGCCCCCGCCGAATTTTTTGACGGGGCCCTATTTCAGGGCGGATTCTAAGATAATCGCATCAATGGTGACCAGACCAGTAAGTAACCAGCTTCGTGCAATTGCCAAGATTGTTGATCGGTGCGCCTATACTCCCTCCCAATTGCCGCCCTCTGTGTACTAGAACTTGAATCGAAACGTTACCCAGTATGTGGTCTCTTCCAGCGAAGGCGATCCATCAGATAAATCGCGGCCTCCCGCATTGGCGTTCATGGGAAATGGATTCGTATAATTCAGGAGATTCTTTCCAATAATAGAAAGCTCCATTTGCTCTGTGATTTCATAGGCAATCCCCGCATTTAGAATCTGGCTTCCCTCCACCCGATTTCCGTTGGGAGAATACCAGTTTGGAAAAAACAGATAAGTAAGCGAAGCAGTCAGCGGCTTCCAGGGACTATACAGAAGAAACAGTCGAGTAACATTTTCCGGGTACGCACGAAAGTGCTTATTTTGAGCATCCGAACTAAGGTACATCCCTCCAATATTCTGGCTTGAAGCCGATACTACACGCACCACCGAATGATTCAAGCCGGCTTCCAGATTGGACGATCGAAAGGAAATGCCAAATTCCGCGCCTACCTGACGCACCTCGCCAATGTTATTCTTGTAGAACCAGAATCCATTCCAGTCCCCGGGTTCGTCATTGCCAATTCTGGGCATTACAAACACCAGCGGATCCTGATACAGAACGCCTACATCGATGATATTCTTGACGCGATTGTAAAAGGCGACTCCGTCCAGTTCCCAGTGGCCAGTAAGCCTGTAGTTGGCCGCAAGTTCAAAGCTCTTCATTTTTTCGGGTTTGGTACGAGGAATATTTTCATAATTCCCATTGCCATCGGGGTTTGGAATGCCCGCCGTTTCAATGTCATCAAAGTTGTCTGTCCTCAGGTGACCGTCCTTCTGGAAACCGCCAGAATAGGCCACCCCCGGTGATCCGCGGAATCCTTCCTGATAGGAGAAGCGAAATCGCAGATCCCTGCTCCATTGATAGATGGCTCCCAATCTTGGCGATACGTTCGATCCCCAGTATCGCTGCTTATCATAGCGAAATGCACCGAACAAATCCAGCGAATCGGTAATGCTGTAGAAATCTTCCACAAAGAACGAGCCCACATCGATGGTATTTGTGTATACGTATTGATGGGTTCGATTCACATCGCCGAGCAAGGTAGCATCGGCCTTATTTACGATGAAGTTATTTCCGTTCTTGTCCGGAAGGCCCATATCGTATTTTCTATACTCGGCTCCAATTGCCATGCGATTGCGAAGCGAAGTTTCCCAGTTCAGAAGCATCGAAGCCCCGTACCGCTCTTCTCGAGTCCCGCCCATCACAAAACCGCTGTGCGAATGTAATATTATATCATCCTGCGTAAAAAAGCCGCCAAATTTAAGGCTGGCCCCAGAGCCGAGCTGAAGGCGGTATTTGCCGTTCAGGTGTTTCACTATATTTTGAACTTCGTTTCGATCGCGGTAGAAGTTGTACAGATCCCTTTGCTGGTCGGTGTAGAAAAGATCCAGACCAAAGTCGCCATACTCAAGCGTGGAAAGCGCTGTGGTGTTATCGGTTCTCTTTAGACGATTGCCCGAGGTGTACACCGTTCGACGCTGCACAAGCGACAGACCATCCTGCTGAAATACTGGATTGCCCGCCTCGGTGACCACAGTTTCAAAACCACTGGAAATGTTCTGCGTCGCTTTGATCTGATAGTCATACATTCGTTGCAGTCGAAGATCATCCACGCCTTCGTAGCCTTTATCCCGGGCATAGGCATCGTTGCGTAATTCCTGGCCCGGATAGTAGGTGCGACCCACGTAAGCAAAGGCTTTCAGTTGGGGCAGATCCTGACCTCGAATGCCCGTTTGAAAAGACAGGTGCCCGTAGCCATCCTTACCGGCCGAAGTGGTTAGTGTTGTTCCAGAACTTGAATTTCCATTCGCGGTTACGACATTAATCACTCCCAGTAAGGCCCCCTGCCCCAGCGTCACCGATCCCGGACCGCGAATCACCTCGATGCGTTCTATGAATTCCAGATCAATTCCCTGCAATATTCCATCCGGCGGACCCCAGAACCACTCTGTGTTCATATTCTGTCCATTGAGTAATAACAAAACCTTGGCATTGTTATCCGGCGCCAATCCACGAAATGCAGCGATGACATCGTCCTGGTCTTCCACCATGAAGAATCCAGGAACGTAGAGCATTAGTAGCTCATTCAATGTGCGGGCGCCACTGAGCTGAATTTTTCTCCGGCCAATAATGGACACCGACACCGGTTGCTTTTCCACACTCCGTACGACGTTGGAGGCGACCGTAATGTCCTGTTCGCCGAGAACCTGGAATACGTCCTCGGAGGAATCTCCCTTTGTATCGGAGACCGGAAATTCTATGTCCCGGCTAATCGGCAGACTCAGTAGGTTATCATCTATGTTAAAACGCCTTTCCTGTTTGTGAGGGTTGGATCTTACTCGAATAGCCATCTTTCTGGCAAACTCTTCGATTCGATCGCTATCGGGCTCCTTTAGTTCGGAACGATCAATCTCAACGCGCCCCACGCCCTCCAGCTCCAGACGATCCAGATTATCCGAAACGTTGATTGCATCGATGACCCGGCCCGTCTCGGGATCATAGATTTGTCCAAATAACTCCAGATTGATCTGGCCCCTTCGATAATAGCCGGACAGAACAAAATCGGCGCCCGAACCTCGGGCATCCTCGATGGCCCCCTGCAGAGTCAATGACCCCGACCGAACCACGCGATAACCAGCAGCTTCCAGAAAACGCTGCATGGCCTGGCGGACAGCCGCATCAATCTCCGGAGCTGAGCCCGACTGATAGGGCTGAAATCGCGCAAGCATGATCGTCTTAGCGGACGGAGCCGCCCGAAGCCCGCCTGCATAAGACAGTAGAAGTACAAGAATGCCGGTAAGCGAAGCGCAATTAATCAGCCTTAGCACTTTCGTATTGGATCGTCCCCTTAACCCGGGATCAAGTGTTTCCGGAGCAAGAGCGAAGTTTTCTAAATAACTAAGGATACATACACTCGGGGAACGTTAGGTGAACTAACAGTTACAAACCTTGAGCCTGGCCCGCCCCCGTGTAAGGTTGGACAATGGATTCATTAGAACCGAAAGCCTATAGTTAGCCAGATGTTGCGATTCTCCAGCGGATGGCGCGTTGGATAGTAGCCCCCCGTAGCTGTGCGAATCCCGGGATCCCAGAACAATTCGTTCGTTACATTGCGTACCATTAAATCGACATAAAGCGACTCTACGGAAAATGCCTGATCCCAACGAATGTTGGCCACCCAGAAGTAATAAGCAGGAATTGTTCTTTCTGGGTTCGTGGATATGGTTCTGCGTTCCGAAACATAGTTCAGCCGCAGGTTGAGCGAAAGGTTCCGAATGGGATAGTACGTTGCGCCCAAGTTAAACTTATGACGAGCAATGTTTGGTATGGGACCAGTTGCAGGAATTCCATCCAGGTCCAGAAGATGGGTAGGTAGAACGCTTCGCAGTTTTCTCAGAAATACCTGGTTGGTGGCCAGATCCGGGTTCACAGCGGATACCGAGTTTAGAATGGATTGCTCCAGCTGCGCCAGCACCACTGCTTCCTGAGTGCGAAGATTGGCCACAACCGTCCCGACGGCATCCTGCAGCGGATCGTCGCCCGGTCTGCCACGAGTAGTGGGCGATGAAACCACCGAATACGGAAGATTCAGATACTTTCCATCGGAATAAGTATGATTGAAATTCAACGACAGATTGTCCCAGATCAGGAAGTCCGTTTGGGATTCCACACCAACAATCTCTGCATCGCCAACGTTCTGGTTCTGATTCCAGTTTCCGCCGGCGGGATTGGGCTGTCCCGTCTGGACTTCCAGAATAAGGTTTTCGATTCTGTTCTGATAAGCTTGCACTGAAAAGTAATATCGCTTCTTAAATCGGTAGGCCACTCCTACCTCCACCGATCGTAATCTTTCCGGCATTAGATCTTCGTTCCGCAACCTCTGGGCCGTTTCGTTATATAGCTCCCATGCCGTGGGCGCGCGAAAACCGGTGCCCAGCAACAATTTGAATGTGAGGTCATCTGTGGGATGAAGTACTGCGCCCAGACGAGGTGTGTGCGACTCACCATAATCGGTGTTGTAGTCATAACGATAGCCCGCGGTAAGCTGCAACATAGCTATGGGCCGAACCATCTGTTGCACATAACCGGCATAGTTCGTAGTGCGGATCCGACGTTCCGATCCATAGGCTTCCGGCACAATCGTATGATCGCCTTCCCAGCCCAGAACGGTGGTAGCGTTTGCGCCAGGGCTGTAGGTCAGCCTTTGTTTAAAATCGTAAGCCTGATCGGGACGGGTATAATTGTGCACCGTGGAGGCGGCAGCAGTGTCCGGAAAATAGTACGGTTGCACTCCCGCCGTGCCAGGATACTGTTCGCCCGATGTAGATAAAATGGCGGTATGTCTAATTCCAGCCTCTGTATCCAGACTGAGAAAAGAACCAAATTCTTTCAGATACCCAAACGAAAAACTGTGGTTCTCGAAATCCCAATGCGAACCGCGATAACCCAGTTTATCGGTGTCGATCTGGTTTGTTCCATTCGCAAACGTCCCGTCCCCCTGATTATATTGCCAGTTCACCGTTTGAAATCGAAAGTTACCCATCTGGAACTTTCCGGTAATATTGTACGTATCCAGATTTGCCACATTGAAATAGGGGGACCACCAATACCCCACCGAAGTGGAATCCGGATTGCATTGCCCACCGCAAATCTCTGAGGTAACGGCATATTCTGGATCATATCGCCCAAAATCGGAACGCTCCAATCGACCGACTCCGCTAAAGTCCGGGCCTACCGTGCGAAACATGTAACCGCTTACCGAGTAAGAAAAGGGAAAAGCCTGCTCCGTAGTTCCGCCGCGCAATGATATATTCGCTCCGTAGCCCGGCCTGGATAGGTTATTGTATCCGCCCGCAGTAATTTCTGCCTCGTTACCGGGCTGGCTGCGACCATCTTTGGTGATAATATTGATTACGCCATTAAACGCATTCGCTCCATACAACGCCGAAGCCGGGCCGGCAATTACCTCAATGCGCTTTACGTTATGCAGGGGAAAGCGAATGCTTCCCGCCAGAATGGCCGCTTCTGTAAGATTGTTATCGAGAACTCCATCCACATAAAGTAGAGTGCGCTGGTTGTTGCCCACCAGGCCGCGCTGATGAATTAGCTCGGGAAAAATGCCATAATTGTGCACAATGTCAAATCCGGGAAGGTCCTGCAATGCCTCAACCAGCGTACGATAGCCTCGCTCACGGATTTGCTGCGCCGTAATGACGTACACCGCCGCCGGCGCGTCGCGCAACGTAGTGCGCGTTCGCGTAGCAGTAATGACTTCCTGTTCTTCAATGAGCTGAAAAACCTCTTGCGAAGCGGTATCTCGATCTGCCTCCGCTACTGGCAGCGAATATTCAGCAAGATCGCTGGTCCGTACGTACTGATCCAGATTTTCTCTTTTAATTCGACGGCGGGCATTCACCCTTGCCTGAATTGCCACCTTCCGCGATACCGTTTCAATAACTTCATCGTCGGGTACCTGAATCTCATCGGCGGGCAAATCAATATTTGCATAGTTGTCTACTCGCTCGGATACATCTACGCGATTGTAAGCGTCAATGATCTGGCCGGTTTCGGGATGATAGATTTGAACATAAATATTTAGAACTCCGTTCTTGCTTCGTCCGTAGAACCCGGAAATAAACAGAAATGCATTCTGGCGATTCTCCTCCGACATTTCGGACGGCCGCGTACCGCCGGTAAGCCTGACGTCAAATCCCGCTTCCCTTAGCTCCGCGGCCAGGCTGTTGCGAATCTTATTTTCCACCTGACCTGAGCCATTTTTAGGAACAAATTCGCCTATTACTATTTCGCGCGCATCCAGATCGGAGATTAGGCCGGACAACAGAATCAGAGAAAAGCTCAGGGAAGCTTTGAGGCATCGGGCTGCAGTGAACTGCATATCTGCCTGACCCTGAAGACCAAACAAAGCTCTAGCAAGTAAATATTAACCTGCGACAGTTAAGGATCCAAAAAAGAAAGCCAAACTAACTTCCAAATCCTGTAGCACAGAACAGCTTTCTGATGTTCGCTACTATTTCGCTGCTATTTTGTAACTACTGTTCCAGGTTCGCTCTTATCTTTTCCAGCAACTGGCCAGCGCGCAAATCCTCTGGATCCACTTCCATAGCTCTCCGTGCCTGCTCGGTGGCTTTTGCCAGATCGCCCAGATCAAAATACACTCTTGCCAGCAATCGCAGCATGGAACCGTGGTTCGCGAGTTCCTGTTGCGCCTGTTCCAGGTATTCCAGCGCCTGATGGCTCTCTCCCAATTTCCACATGCACAACCCACGATAGTAAAGAGACAGAGTGGAGTCCGGGGCATCTGAGCTATCCATGAGCTCCAGCGCTCTTCGATAATTACCGCTCTTAACCTGACGGACGATTTGCTCCATGTCCACAGGCTCGCTACGTCGGGCAGGAACAGAATGATACCCGATGCGAATTAGCGATAGATCGTCGGTGAGCTCGCCCTGTCTTTGGAGATCGGCGAGAATCAAATCGAGATCTCCGTTACCGCGCTTGCAGACTTCCAGAAACTTGTTCTCGTCCTGATTAATGACCCGCCCTTCTGTGTTAGAGGAAATTACAAGATCGTCGCGACCATCCGAACCTGCGATCAGTACGTCACCTTGCTCGAGCTGAAATTCGAAGACCGTGGGCTCTTCGGGCACAGGCATACCAAACTTTCGTGTGCTTATTTCTTCCTCCAGAAATGCCGCTTCGCCCCGTCGAAACAAAACAGTGTGCGGATGTTCTGCATTTAGATAGAACATCTTTCCTGTGGACTCTTCGATAATTCCAAGCACTCCGGACACAAACATGCTACCATCGAAGGTCTCAAAGATTCGCTGTATTTCTGAATACGTTTCTGTCATCCATTGTCTGGGCGGTATCTTCAAATCGCGGTCATTTGCAGAAGACCTGACCATAATAGAATTGATCAACGAGCCCATTACCAGAGCGCCGCCGGCACCCTGCATGGATTTTCCCATGGCAT
>JAGRNC010000099.1 GCA_020440935.1 Leptospiraceae bacterium
AAGAAAAGGATTTCGCCCAGGCAATAATCCAATCAATCCGCGATGGAAATGATTTCCAGAAGACCCTGAAATACATGCCAATTCCAATCTCGCTTTCCACAGCGGAATTGGATCGAATCACTAAAACTCTATACTCGTTGCTTGGTGAGGATGCAATCCAGTCCCGCCAGCAAGCAATAGAACAAGCGAACGACGCAAGGGAAGCAACTGAGGTCAAAAAATCCCGGGTAAAGGAGTCGGTCAGTGTTGCTAAGGGTGCGGTTGGCATTATCACGCAGCATAAGGTAAATGAAGAGGTCCGCCAAATTTTGCAATCAACGGCCCCGGATAAGATGACCGGTGAGCAAAAAGCGCTCCTTCGAAAATATGAAGGTTGGGGCGGTCAGACTAGGAATGACAAGTCCAACTATGATGGAAAGGGGCTTCTATATGAATTTTACACTCCGGAAAACGTAGTTAAGAAGTCCTGGGAGATCATCGATCGCTATCTGAAGCCAGGTTCCGAAATCCTGGAGCCATGCGCCGGCACCGGACGATTTGCCGAAGGAAAATCAAGCTACAAATTCGACCTCATTGAACTTGACGAAACATCGAGCAAGATTGCCGGAATTCTGAACCCAGGCGCGACGGTAACCACGGGACAGTTTGAAACTCTGTTCCTTGATGATCGAAATCGCAGCAAGAAGCAGTACGATGGAAAGCTCTATGATGCAGTGGTAACCAACCCACCTTACGGAACCATGGGCGGAAAATACAAGGCCACCGAAGGCCGCGGATGGCAAAGGTATGAGGAATACTTCATCCATCGATCCCTGGACACCGTTAAGGAGGGTGGCATCGTGGCGATGGTGGTTCCGTCCGCCTTCCTTCGCAAAGGAATGACCAAGTCCAAGGAAAAGATCTTTGCAAAAGCAGAGCTGCTTGAGGCCCACCGGTTGCCCAATGGCGCCTTTGCGAATACACAGATCGGAACGGATCTCGTTATTCTGCGAAAGAATACCACACCAGACAAGGACGTGAGCAATGCGGCAGAGGACCGGTATTTCAAAAACAACCCGGACCATCTTCATGGGACCGAAATAGATACATTGGACCGGTTCGGGAAGCCGGATAAACAGGTGAAGGGACGGATTGATCAATTCCTAAACCACCAGCCCGGCAAGGCGAAGGCACTGTCGGATACCCATAAGAAGGCAATCGCCGACGGACTACTCGGAAATAAGATCGCTGCGGGAAAGCATCGCAAAGCCGCAACTAACCGCAAAGTTACTCGGACGCGCACAGTCAGCAACGCCACCAGAAAAACCAAGAATTCGAGCACTCGAAATATCCAGCCTCCGAAAATTCTGAGCCAACAGGAATTCAATCAGAAGTATGGACTATCGTTCTCCGAAAAAGAAATCCAGATGATGCGGTCATCGAACGCGCTCGGCTACGTTGACCATGAGATCCCTTTTGATGGCTCGATCATGTCGTATCATTCTGGCGGCCACCTTCCAGACTATCTCTATGCGACTGGCAACATCTATGAAAGGTTAGAGCAGCTGGAACAGGACAGAGAGGAAATCCTCGAAAAGTACGGTCTGGAGCAATTCCAAAAGCAGCACAATATGCTACGGGACGCTGTCCCGCCACACGTAAAGGCACAAGATATCATTTTTGACCCGATTGATCCATTCTGCCAGGGAATGACATTTGCGGACAGCGAGGGCGAGGACGATACCATGGTCTCCCGATTCAAGGATTGGGTGCGCTCTCTTGATTACGAAATGTTCCGGGGCTACAATGCGACTCGCGGAGATGTAAGCGCCTACTGCGACGGTCGACCGGTTACTGGCAATGATAAGCGCCGAAACGAAGCAATCCGCAGAGAACGTAAGATGCTATCCCAAAAACTCATGGAAAAGTATGTTAAGGATTTCCTCCCGGAATCGGAGCGGAAGCAAATTGAGGACGCGTGGAATCGAAAGTTCAATGCCTACGTTGAGGTGGATCCTGCACGTGTCCCTCTCCCAATCGAAGGTCTCAATTCAAAATTTAAAGGCAAAGATTACGATCTTCGGGACGTTCAGCACCATTTTGCGGCAACTTTCCTGACAAAAGGCGTCGGATGCGCCGCCCACGAAGTGGGCCTGGGAAAGACCATGACAGGAATCATTTCCACGGCCAGCAACATGCAAATAGGGCGGTGCAAACGTCCGTTGTTTACCGTTCCATCCAGTACTTTATCTGAATGGGAAGCATCGGCGAAGAGCCTCTATCCCAATATGTCTATCAATGTCATTGGAACAAATGAACTGAATAGGATGACCGCCGGCGGGAAGAAACTGGAGATCCCGGAAGGCTCGATGACCATAATGAGCTACGATGCATTCGCCCGGCTCGGCTTTACAGAGGAGCGGTTCGAAGAGTTGACGAAGGAGCTGCAGGACGCCCATGGTAATCCGTACGAAAAGGAGGGCCCTACTGTGACCGTGGATGGTCTAACGGTGAAAGTCCAGATAGATAACAGCCTGGTGTCTGGAAAAGCAGACAAGAGGAAGGCCGCCAAGGCAAAGGAAAAGGCCGAAGCGCTGGCCTCCAAGGCATTGAAAGGGACTCAGAAAAACCTGCTCTTCGATGAAATTGGATTCGACCACCTGACTGTAGACGAAGCGCACAACTTCAACAATATCTTTGGCGATGTAAAGGGCACAGATGAGTCGGGCAAGAAAACCCGCGTTGCAAATGAATACCAGGGTATCCTGGGCGCTGGCAACGTGTCCGATCGCGGAATGAAGCTATTCGTTGCCGCCCAGCATATTCTGAAGACCAATGAGAATCGGAATGTTCTTCTGCTCACAGCTACACCATTCACCAATAATCCACTCCAAGTCTATTCGCTGCTTTCTGTGATGGCAAAAGAGCGACTGAATGAAATGGGGATTCGAAATGTGAAAGATTTTGTTTCTATGTTCGTCGAAACACAGCGCGAAATCACGATGGAAGCAAATGGCAATGTAAAAGAACGACAGACCGTGCGCCGCTTCAAGAATGGCCACGCTTTCGCCAATCTGATTAATGAGTTCTTCGACCGAAAAACTGGCGAGCAGGCAAATATTCAGAGACCTGATCTGGTAGAGAAGGAAATCGTTCTGCCGGCCACCGACGAAATGAACCGGATGCGTCAGAGCCTGGAAGAATACTATGATAAGGCCTTTGCGCCCGACGCGAAAGAACGGGACCCTTCGGCCGCAATCAAATCGATGACACTGCAGCAAAATCTCAATGTTTCGCCTGGGCTTGTGAAGGATTTCGAATTTAACGCGAGCGGGTCCAGTGGCTTTGTGGAACGCAGCCCGAAACTCAAATTTGTGGCAAAATCCGCAGTAGAATACTATAAACGAATGCAATCTGCACAGGGAACTCCCCCGGGCCAGATTTTTTTTATGCCTCGCGGGGTGGACTACTTCAACCAGATTAAGGAATATATGGTCAAGCAGGGTATCCCTGAAGAGGCGATCCAGATAATGACGCCGGCCGAAAAGAATAAAAAGGCCCGGAATCCCGCAAACAAAGCACAGGGCATGAGTCGCTTTGATGAGATCAAGTTCGACTTTAACGATCCGAATGGTAAAACAAAGATTGTGATCGGCTCCGATGCGATTCAGGAAGGGGTAAACCTTCAGGAGAACACGGGAGTTATGTATAACTGTCTTCTGTCCTGGAATCCGACCAACAATGAACAGAAGAAAGGTCGCGGATGGCGCCAGGGAAACCAGCAGAAGACCACCCACATGTTCTATCCAGTGATCGAAAACTCAATCGATACCAAATTATTCCAAAAACACGCCGAAAAGGTTTCAAGAATAAACGACATCTTTAAGACCACTGGAAGCCCATTCATCGAAACTGCAGAAATCAATCCGGACGAACTGAAATTCGAGATTATTACGGATCCGGTGAAGCGCGCCAGACTGGTTGCTGCGGAAACCGAAAAGCAGAAGTTTGCCGCGATCCAGGATAGGATCACTGACAAGAATATGCTGCAGAGTATTCTAAATCGCTCGGAGACCCTGGACGATCGCGTAGACGCCGCGCAAAAGCAAGTCGACAAATACGCGGAATGGTCCTCAGAAGGGAGCGACTATTGGAAAGAGGCACTCAGCAAGGAAAAAGCACTCCTGGCGAGACTCAAAAGGGATCGATCGAACCTTGACTCCATGCTACAGGAGAAGGGTTATTCAGCAGAATCCCTCTCCAAGAGAATCGGTGAAATGGATAGGGAAATTGCGGTAATGCAGGATGATGCCACCAAGAAAAAGGAAGACCTGGAAAAGGAACTCACCGAACGATTCACAAGGGAACAGGAAGAGGCTGCGAAGAGCCGGCCGAAAGAGTCGCTTGACGAAATGGTTGAGAGCCATGTTTCAAAGTTGGTTGCCTCCAGCCTCGGCCACCAGGTCTATAAGTCAAATCTCTGGGATCTAGTGTTCCGAGGGCGCAAAGGAGCCGCAAATGCAAAACGATATCAAGCAGCAACTGCATAATGCTCTGGTCGAGGAGGAATTCCCAAAGCTTCTAGGCCTGGGAATCGACAGGGCGTACGATGCCCTCTCCAAGATCTGCATGTCTGAGGGGAAACCAATCACAGTGGATCAAATGTTGAAGTACGCTGTGGTCATTGAATCCGATCTCCAGCACGACTCCCTGCTCTAGCGTTGACCGATAGTCGGAATTGCTCGACTCTTCGAGCATCATGACCCGTTATCGGAATGGTATATCTGCGCTCCTCGCGATCCTGAAAGCGAATGTCCCGATCGGAGAAATCCACCATTGGGCGGACGGCGATTACACAAAAACCCCGGCCGGCTGGCGACAGGTTAAGAAGGATATCCAGAAACACCTCCAACAACATACTGAAAAGTATGCCAGATCTTCCGAAAAGGGTCTGGAGCACCGCGACATGGCTACCGTTCTGCGCGAGCGAATTAAGGGGCTCGAGACGGCACTCGAAGAGCGGCCCGACCATCCTTACCTCACCAGGGAGCTTTCGGAAGCCAAAAAGAAACTGGTATTTCATACGGTCAGGGCCGAGGAATCGGGTTCTCGTGCTTACAAGCGAGCATCCGAGTACATAGATTCCGTCAAGCAATACCTGAAAGACCACCATCAAGCGGATATCGCTAGCCAGTTCCAGGAAGGCCTAAAGAAGCTCACCGAAAGACTCCAGGCCCTGCAGGAAGGGGGAACAGAGTACAACGCCATTCTCGAGCGCCACGCAATGAAGATCGGCTCAAAGTATGAGGATTCTGCCGACGCTGAAAGTGGAGCGGCCGACGAAATTGCAATGGAAACGGACGAGGCAGAGGCTAAACTGCAGGATCTCGAAGAGAGAATAGATGGAAAAATATATGACCGTCAGGAAAGCATCGACTCAAAACTTGACGGACTACTTGAGAAATCGATCCAGCAGTCCGTAGCAAAAAGAGAGAATGATTCCGACGGACGCGACGCACTCAAAAGCAAATACAACAACACGCCAGAATTGGGAAGGATCGACGTTTCTATGGATGAATTCATGAAGCGATTTCGTCAGAACCTGGCAAAACGGAAGAAGGTTGGCGACCGGCTAAGTCTAAAAACACGGCTTGCCATGTTAGTCCTGAAGGCATTCGGTCCAAAAGAAGGATTGGTTCAGAAAATCATTACCAATTCGGCTGGCCGCAAGCAGACTGTATGGGTGCGCCCGGGCGAAAACGTTCCAGAGCAGAAGCCGAATAAGCGGGCAGAACCGCAAGGACAGAAAAGAATAGGTGATCGACGGCCAACTGGCTTACAAGCCCCATCGAAGGGCCTAAATTCAGAAAGAAAGCAGTTTGTTGCAAAACCTGCGGAGAAAATTGGGGTGGTTCAGAACCGTCATGATGATTTCGAAAGGCAGGCAAAGGAACAACGAAGATTCCGAGGCGGCGCCGCATCGATTCGTCAGGCCCGGGCCGGAGATATCGTTCAAATCGTATCCCCAAAATCCAGGGTCAGAAATCAAATAGGGAAAGTAGTACAGCGCCGAGATGACGGAATGAAAGTGATGATGCCGAATGGCATTTTCCAGGATTTTGATTTTGATGAATTGGCTTTTGCGAAGGCAGCCAATCTATCGAAAATACCCAAGGGGATCATTGTACTAAAGGCTGCGATGGCCATCGGAACAAACCCCGGGCCGGAACCCCGGGGATAGAATCCTTCTGGCAAATCTTACCCGGCCATCCCGATCCGTTTCTGTGCATTCTTGTGGGCCTCAGCCAGTTCCCGTTGGCGATTGAAAAGGACCAGAGAACCACGGCCGCTGTCGATTTCCGCTTTCCGGATCTCGGCTTCCGCCAGGGTTTCTGTCAATACCTCAATCACTTCAGTCAGATAGACCAATTCTTGTTCCCGTTGCTCAGCATCGATTTGCGCGGCCAAACGCATCTGGAATGCTGATGTAATCTGAAACGCATCGAAACCATGGTCTCGTTTTCGAAATCCTTCAACAAAATCTCTATCCAGGCTATTCTGAATGAGTGCAACGGCTCGCTCGGAATCGGTCTTCTTCATGGTCCTTTTCCCCGCTCTGTGAATCCGAAGAAATAGGCCTTCAATCTTCGCTCTAAAATACCGGCCACTAATCTTAACTTTTGGCTGTTCCATGTTTTTGCTACCTCGATGAAAGTTACTACCCATCTTGATCGTATCATGGAAAGCGATACTTGTCAACATTAATTATGACAGAGCGTTATCGTCGCGAATTTTCTTCGCAATATTTACGAGAGTTGAGATGCGGACTTTTCCTTTCGCGCTATTAGTATCGTTTCGAATGTATTGAATGTGCTGATAGCTCACGCCAAGAAGTGCCGCTGCCTCGCGGAGGCTAAATGGTTCAATTTGCTTTGCGATCCATTTCTGTAATCGGGCTCGCTGGGCCTCAAGGTCGACCTCGGCCCGTTCAAGACTCTTTAGAATCTGGTCGATTTCGGCCATAGTCGCACTTAGTGGCGCGCATTCTTCGCTGTCAACATGTTCTGTGACATATGAATGGGTGACCGATTTTCCAATGAAGATATAATCCAGGGGTGAGTGACGCTCTTCCCACAATTCTGGTGGTACACGTTGCACCGCCAGAGCACACGGTTGTAACCTGGCTAAGGCACAACATCCCCCTGGCAGGCCTCCGTGGACGAAATATCGATGCGCCTGTTGTTCATGGCCATCCATTGTTTGTAGAGGGAGTCTCCGAGAAAGGAGCCGATAGCGCTTTTCCGAAGATCGGGGTCGAATGGACCACAGACAAGCGTACAGATAGTATTGGCGGAAACTTCCGCCGGTTCAAGCCCTCTGCGCAATTCAAAGCGGCGCTGAACAACTATGTCTTCAGCCTTCCAACTCAGGAGCGAGCGGCCAGCGATTTGGCCGCCCAATCTCTCGGCCAGGCAGATGTGGTCGAAAGCTGGACTCACATTGTCCGAAGCGAGGTCATTATCGCAGGATTTACATCCGGTGGCACTGGACGTTCTGATCTCCGATTCATCTATGAAACCGTCGATTGCCTGATGGCCGCGATGGCACAGGATATTGCCGCTGCATTTCCCGGTGTTAAAGTCGATATCTCCGAAGTGCATGAAGTGAATATCACCAGCGAGGTGGGCTCCGGAAAGGTATGGGGGTTTGAGATCCCGATCGGGATTACCCAGCCGCGGCGGATTTTCCGGAAAAAGCCCAAACACGCGTTCCCCGATATTGAAACCTTTGATATTCACATGAGTGGATCCCGAACGGTCTTCAAGACCAAGGACCTATTCGATTTCGAGACGGGTTTTAGCACCGTTGAGGGAGAATCTGATGGCAAGTGAGTCGCAAACACCAGTGCAGCCGGAGCAGCCAGACAAGAAGAGCCCGAAAGAGGCAGTCGCTCGAAAGCCGCACAACCTGGAGACCTGGATTGCTGATCATGAAAAGCGGCACGGCCGCATGGCCAGTAAGGTGAAGGAAGTGTTCCGCGCCCGAGCGATTGGGAGCCAAGACTACGATACCGTCTGGCAAGAACTCTGGAGATAACCGATGCCAACACGCACAGTAGAATTTCTTGGTCGCGGATTCATAGTGCCCGGCGGCTATTCCGCATTTCGGGCAGCCCCGCAACCCGCTGGCATTTCACCGGACTTCAACACCATGATCCTGATTGGAGAAGCCGAGAACGGGTGGGATGCTCTGGATAGCTCAATCGATCCATTA
>JAGRNC010000009.1 GCA_020440935.1 Leptospiraceae bacterium
GCCGGTTAACTGACTACTTCGGCGATCTGCTCCAGCAATCCTTGCACTTCCAGAGCGGCGATCTTGCTTGCATCTTCCTGGAGGATGCGGCCTCCCTTTCGTTCAGAGAGTCTGTAATGTAGGGAGGCGGTCATTGTTTCGCTCACTCGTTCGAGCATCGTTTTTTCGTAGGGCGCCATCAGCACCGCTCCTCCCGAACGGTGTGCCTCCACTTCCAATCGATACTTGCGGTCTTCCATGGTAATCCAGACCTGTTTCGAGGAAACTCGAACTTCGCGTAAGGTCGCCCCGGTATATGTGGCGAATCGAAGTAGCTTACCGTCCAGTAGTAGCGCGGCTATAAATCCACGAAAGCTTCCAGTAACCCAGGGAATATTTGCCACCGATGCAAAGAGCGAAGCTTCCTGCTTAAAATGGTTGCTCTGCATCCATATATAGGCAGAAGGAAAGCTTCGTCCCCAGTCTTTCTCGATGTAGCCTTTGCCGCCGGTGAAATCGACCGTGCGTCCGTTTATAGAAAGGGCTCCCTCCAGGGAATGATTGAGGCTGACCAGCCCATGGTAACATTGCATCATAGGAGTGTAGGCGAATGGCCCCATAATGCCCGGGCTCGTCCAGGTAACAGGAAAGCGCACTGGATCTAAAAAGTTGAGCTCGCCCTGTATCTTAAACTTCTGCCCTTTTATATCCAGACTCATGCCGTGCAAAAAGAACTGATTGTGCTCAAGCCGAACTCTGAATTCTTTGCGTTCGGCCCGAAAATGCTGCAATGGAAACCGGATGTATTCATGGTTTGCCGTGGATCCGTCCAGAATTTGAATGAATGCATGCGACTCAGTCTTACCCACAAAGATGCCAGGTATGAATGCAAATCGCATTCGAGCGTCGGCGGAGATGTGTTTCAGATACCAGCCTTCGAAGTAGGCGGATCGGCTTGTTCCTCTTTTGAGAACAGAGTGGCCCTGGAATGCATCGGGATGGAAAATGGACACATTCAATCAGCGGTCCCTGTAGCTACCGAGTAAAGTTAGTTTTAGCGAGGCCATCCATAGACCATGTCTTTCCACTTTCAGAAAACTCATTCCGATCCCGACTGCTTTGCTCGCTGTGCAAACCTGGAACTATCCGGCGTGCAAATCGAAACGCCGGCTTTCATGCCCGTGGGCACCCAGGCCGCTGTAAAGACGCTAACATCCGATGATCTGGAGTCTATGGGTTACCGGCTTATTCTCGCAAACACCTATCATTTGTATCTAAGGCCCGGCGAACTCATTCGAAGCTTTGGCGGAGTTAAGCCTTTCATGGATTGGAAAGGCGCCCTGTTAACCGACAGCGGAGGATTCCAGGTCTTTTCTCTGGCATCGATGCGAAGTTTTACGCGGGAAGGGGTGATGTTTCAGAGCCACATCGATGGAAGTCGCCATGAGTTTACGGCCGAGAAGGTACTGGATATTCAGGGGATGCTTGGCTCGGACATTATGATGGTGCTCGATGATTGTCCTCCCGGCGATGCCGAAGAGGAGCGAATACGGCAATCGCTGGATCGTACTCACAGCTGGGCCCGCCGATCCATAGAATATTACGAAGCAGGGGCAGCCAGCCAACAGTTCCAGGACCAGAGCTTGTTTGGGATCGTGCAGGGAGGGATTCGGGAAGATTTTCGATCGGAGTCTCTGGAGATAATCCAATCTCTTCCATTTGGCGGCATTGCCATCGGTGGTCTCTCTGTCGGGGAAACCAGGGAAGACTTCTATAGAATACTGCACCATCTTGCGCCATCGCTGGATACCGAGCGACCGCGGTATCTCATGGGAGTTGGAACAATTCCGGATTTTCTGGAAGCCATTCGATGCGGTGTGGATATGTTCGATTGCGTACTACCTACGCGGAACGCCCGTCACGGTATTGCATACACTCGAAGCGGTAAGCTTAACCTCAGAAATGCCATCCATGCAGATAGCAAATTGCCCCTGGATGAACAATGCGATTGCCTGACATGCCGTCGTTATTGCAGAGGATACATTCGGCATCTTTTGCGGGCCGGTGAAATCACGGCCTTGCGGCTTTTAACATTCCATAATCTACAATTCTTCTTTGACTTCTTCGCTATGGCCAGGGAGTCTATCCGAAAGGGACAGTTTTTGTCCTTTTATGAAGCCTGGAAAAAAATCGGATTTTGAGTTTGATTTTTTATGTTGACAGCCACCTATCGTGGATATCATCTCAGGAAAATAAAGATTAACGGGGTTTTTCAGGACAGTCAGTTATGGAAATTTCCAGAAGAGAAAGCGGCGATATAGTCATTCTGGATGTAAACGGGGAGATCGATCTCTACAATGCACCAGAGATTAAAGAGCTGATCAACAAGCTCATTGAAGAGAAGAAATACAATGTTGTAATTAATTTGGATCGTGTATCCTATATTGACTCGTCCGGCATTGGAGCTCTAATTTCTAGCCTCTCAAACCTGAAGAAATATCAGGGCGGGCTTAAAATTACCAATGTCTCCGGGTCTGTAAGAAAGGTATTCGAGCTTACCAAGCTTACATCTTTCTTCGAAATCTATGATTCAGAGGCAGATGCACTGGCTGCATTCAAGTCTTGAAATCCCTGTCGGGAATATGGATCCCGTGACTGAATCATGATGGCCGGCTCCTCGAAAAGTCGGCCATTTTGTTTTACGCGGACCTGCAACTATCTGGAGGAACCAAATGGTGAATATTAGAGTAATTACGAAAGGGGCAATAATCGCAATCATCGGTTCATTTGTGATGCAATGCGCATCCGTGGCCCCTGTGAAAGAGCTGAGCGATGCAAGACAGGAAATCGCTCTGGCCGAAGGCGAAGAAGCCGCACAGCATGCGCCGGACGAACTGGAAGCATCCCAGGAAAGCCTGGTAAGAGCTCATGATGCGTTGGCTGCTGGAGAAAACGACGCTGCAAAGACAGCCGCTCTGGCTGCAGATGCTTCTGCCACGAAAGCGCGTCTGGATTCAGTCGGTCCCTACACCGAAAGCATGGCCAAAAAAGCCCAGGAACTTATCGATCAAGCAGAGGAAGCCTACGCCGAGAAGCTTGCCAGCGATGACTTTGAATCTGCTAAATCATTGAAAGAAAAAGGCGATACCGCCCAGGACACAGCCAAAGACACCGCAGCAAAAGCTGCCGATACGGGCGATGCAGTCACGGCTATTCAATCCGAGCAAATTCTTACTGAGTATCGCGATTCGTATCAGAACTACTTGCAATCGCAGGAAGCAGCTTCGCGCGCCCGCGCCACTGCTCTCGCGCAAAAAGATGAGCTTCTTTCCAGTCTTTCTGGAGCCGAGTCCATCCTCGAAAAGGCACGAACCTACGAAGCCGAGAAAACGGCAGCAGAAGAGTACGGAGCTGCGCAGGATGAAATCCAGAAAGCCCGCGATCTAATCAATGACGACAAACTAAAAGATGGCGCCATGTCCATCGCCAAATCCGAAGAGCTCGCTCGTCAGGCTCTGGAAGCCGCTTTGCCAGCCTATGCCAAAAAGCGAAAGGCAGAAGCCGATCTGGCTGTGGGCGGAGCGAAGAAAAGCTTCACCAGCTATAAACGATACGGCAGCAAAGCAGAAGTGCAAAGCATTGGCGAATTCGTTCGCGCCGCGGACGAAGCCCTGGTCGCTTCCGGAAAAAACCTGGGCGACGAAAACTTCGAAGAGTCTATTTCAGAATCCGACGAAGCGATTCGATTGGCTTCCATCATTTCTGAAAAGACCGGCACACAGGTTGTAAAACGCGAGACTACCGACGAACCATCTCCGGAAGGTTGGAAGACCTACAAGGTTCAAAACCGACGTCCAGCGGATACTCTTTGGAGAATCTCCGGCCTGCGTCAGAACTACGGAAATCCATTCCTGTGGAAAAGGATTTACGAAGCAAACAAGGACAAGATCAAGAATCCAAACCTGATCTTTCCTGGCCAGGTGTTCGATATTCCGCCAAAAACTGGTCCGGTAACAAAGCCTGCCAAAACGGAAGAAGAGCCTGTAGAAGATATGAATGGCGACTCGAATAATACCGATCGCGAAAACGTAGAATAAGTAACCAGATCATTCTGCGTCGGTTCCCGGTATCACTCCGAGAACCTCAAAAAGGCCCCTCTTTCGAGGGGTCTTTTTTTTGACGCAGCGTCGGCATTGCGGGTCAATCCATTAGAATCATACGGATGGAAACAATTTTGTCTGAATCAGACGATCCAGGGAAGCCAGGCCTCCGCCATAGATTGTAAGCGCCAGCGCAATGCCGATGGCCAGAATGTGATACTCAAAGCCTTCGCCTGCCTGGTTGCCGAACCAGTTCATGAACAATCCATTGGCGCGCTGAAAGTAGGCCGCACCCAGCATAACAAGCACCAGCGAAGCGGCACAGAATCTAGTACCCAATCCGAATATCAAAAACAAAGCACCCAAGGACTCAGCCATTATTACCAGAAATGCAATGATGGCCGGGATGCCCTGCGCGGCAAAGAATTGCATGGTCGGTGCAAAGCCGAATCCGCCGAACCAGCCGAATAGCTTCTGTAGCCCGTGGGGTAGCATGACCAGCCCCAAAGTCAGCCTGAGGATTAGCCAGATCGCATCTGTATTTGTTTGAAATAACTTTTCTATCATCTCTACTCTCCAGAGTTCTAAACTAGATAGTAGAAATGATAGAGCAGCGGCGGGGTTTGGTAAATGGACAGAATCGATATTCTATGGCACTTTTCGATGCTCTGCTCGAAATTTTTCTGGAGAAAGGCCCACCTGGTTGCGGAAGAATCGGCTGAAGTATGCGTTGTCTTCAAAATTCGTTTCGCGGGCGATTTCCAGAATGTTTAGATCTGTATGCACAAGTAATCGTTTGATCTCTAGAACCACACGTTCATTGATGATGGATTTCGTATTATTGCCCAGATATTTCTTGCAAAGCTGATTTAGCGTAACCGGCGAAATACAAAGTTGGCGTGCATAGAAAGCGGCCGATCGCTCCACTTTCCAGTTGCTTTCAATGAGTTCAGCCAGGTTACGGATGGTATCGTTGCGCGATATGGCATCAGCTCGGCCTTGAATCTGTTCTTTAATTTCGAATAGTATTATCTGCAGGAGACTGAACAGGAAGCCTCCTTCGCGGCGGTCTTCTTTTGCGCGCTCCAGGCGGAGGAAATCCGGTTCGAGGTCATCGGGTTGCTCCCGTTGAATCAGATTTTCTGCTGCACCCATCCGGAGAAACGGAAATTGAGCCAGGTCACTTCCCGAATGCAACGCAAAGATGTCTGGCATAAATTTAAGAGCAAAACCGGAGTAGTTCCCTTCCAGGTTCCAGGTGTGCACCTGTCCAGGGCGCAACAAAAATACCGATCCGGGGCCGATGTCGAAATCTACGAAGTCGATGGAATGAATACCCGCACCGTCCAGAAAATAGAATATTGCATAGAAATCATGCCGATGGTTGCTGTGGTATTCGCGAAATCCCTGGGGTAGCGATTCCAGGCGACTGATCTGAATATAGGGGCTGTGGTCTTCGCCATACAGGTCCGATAGACGAACAGCCGGCAAGGTATTCCTGGTTAGTTCCGTGGCAGCCATAGCAAAGAGAACCCAGGGTTCCTGAATTAGTCAATGGGAATTGGCGGCTCCATTGCCGGCCTCCTCCTCAGTCCACGCCGCCTTCCAGGCTCCCTCCCGGATCCGACTGATCGGTGGAATCATCGTTTTTATGATCCATTGGTCGGCGAGCCTGCATGGCGCAAAGTGCATTATGCGTATTGATCTGAATTGACCTGTGATAGGGTTGCATTACGGCCGGTACGTCGATCGTCTTATCTGTCACTCCCCAGTTCGGCGAATTCGAGGTCACTACGATGTTCCAGGGAATCATAAACCAGGACAAATAATCGGTCCTTTCATAGGGATATGAATCTTTTTGCACAAGCTCATTTCTATCATAATACTCGACTTGAACTGACTCTGGACTGTTGGCATACATCGGGAATACAAATAGAGTCAGACAGGAAAGTACGACGCTGAGTTGGGTAGTGTCCTTATCTTTACTTCTCAAGTCGGTCAAAGAAATTCGAAGGACTATTGTTCGGTCGGCATCCTTCTTGAGCGATAGACCCGGATTGGCCAGTATCCAGCCCGAAAAGACCGATTCAATGCGATTCTTCAAATCTCGCTCTCTGGCCGCGGCGCTGTCATTGGGATCCGCTTCCACTTTGGCCTTGTAAGCGAAGCTTTCTTCGCGCACAACTCTGAATGCAACATCCATGGGCGGATTTAATCGGCAAGAGTTCATGGTACCCACTGGTTCTGGTTGGACTTCTATGTGGCTAGAAATACAGCCCCAGGAAAGGGCACAAAAGCTACCAATAGCGATAATCTTGAAAAAATTTAGCATAGATACTCCATTCTATGGTCCATTCAGGTATGTCAAACTTTCCAGTCTCTCAAGGCCCATAGCGGCAAAATTCCATTGAAAACCGAGGCATCCGTATTGTCCTGAGGTCATGGATCGTGCCCAATCAGAAAAGGAAGACGCCGGGCAGCATAACCCGCATTCTGCTCATCAACCAGCAAACCATCTGGACGCAGACTTACAGGAGGCATTTCGAAAGCGCGAAATGCAGGTGGAGCACTGGATCAATATTGCCCGATTGTCGCTCTTCTTATCCGCAGTATTCCTGGATGGAGTTACTGCACTGCTGATAAAGCTACCGTCTACAGGCTACCTTCTGTTCTATGTGGGCATCGCAGCGCTTACCGTTCCTTATCTTATCGCCGTGCATTTTCTTTCAGGAGGGAAGAAATACCGCGGATGGCTGAAGTATGCCACCACCGCCATGGACTTGTTGGTGGTATGCCTTTTCTACAGCTTTATGCAAACTCGCTATTTCCAGCAGGCATTGCCGTCCTCTGTGGAGCTTGCGGCCTCGGTAATGTACCTGATTCTACTTACTTTCCTCAGCGCGCTGCGTTCCGGGCGAAAGGTCATTCTATACACTTCCGCGCTGTCTATCCTGGTATCGGCGGGAATGGCCTTCTATTCGGATGCCCATATTATCCTGAGACTATGGGCGCCGGCAGCGGTAGCTCTCTCTGGAGCATTGAGTTATGCGCTTTCCAGAAATTTCACGCATACCTTTGAATTACTGCGAAAGCGTGAGCGCCTAACTCGATATCTGTCCCGTGAATTAGTAGATGAGATGGATGCCGGACACATCCGTGCTGAACTGGGAGGCGAAACCGTGGAGGCCACCGTTCTTTTCTCCGACATTCGCGGCTTTACCACCTTATCCGAGGATATGAGTCCGGAAGCAGTGGTTTCTCTATTAAACGATCATTTTACCGCTCTTTCTAGCGCCGTTGAAGAATACGGAGGAACGGTGGATAAGTACATTGGCGACGCGATTATGGCTGTCTTTGGCCTGGGTCATGGTCCGCTGGCAAAAACCCACGGCGAATCCGCGCTTCGAGCGGCAGAAGCGATTCTTGCTGCCGTGGAGAAGCAGAATGAAAGGCGTCCGGAAGATCGCCGGATTCGCATTGGCGTTGGATTGCACACAGGACCTGTGGTGGCCGGAAACATCGGATCCCCCAGTCGAATGGACTACACTGTAATTGGAGATACGGTAAATCTGGCTTCCAGGCTGGAAGGGCTCAACAAAAAGCTGGGTACCAGTATTCTGCTCTCCACATCCACAAAAGCACTGATTGATAGGCCTACCAGTTTTCTCGGTAAAGTCAACGTTCGCGGCCGGCATGGCGAAGTTGGCGTATTTACGATTAATGACACCGTGTCGGAAACTATAATTTCCCCAAAAGTTAAAAAACCATCGGAAATGCCTTGAATCTTTTCCGCAACTTCGCACTATAGTGGCAGTGAACGTCGCAAAAATGTTCTTATTTTGCAACTGAATTCATCTGCGATGGTCTCAATATCGGGCTGGAAACGGTCCAGGAAGGAGCGAATCAATGAAGCGAGCATTTACGGATCTGCTGAGAAATACAGATTTTCCGTACCCCTACACTGTTGTATTCTGCGATGGCGAAAGCTATCATAACGGCGATCCAGAAAAATCGGTATTCACCCTGCACTTCAAGGCGCGAGGGGCTCTGGAAGACGTATTACGTCGCGGAAGCATGGGCTTTGGAGAGGCCTATATGGCAGGCGATATAGATATTCAGGGCGATCTGGAGCAGCTGCACAACCTTAGTTTTCATATTGGAGTGGGCGGATTGCATCCCAGGCCCCTGGAAGTTGTAAAATTCTTCTTCAGGTTAATGCAAACCAGACCCACTCGCAAGCGAGCAAGAAAGAACATTGCCCACCATTACGATTTGGGCAACGACTTCTACAAACTCTGGCTGGACGAGCGGATGCAATACACATGCGCCTACTTTCAGTCTCCGGAGGATTCCCTGGAGCAGGCCCAGGAGCAGAAGCTTGACCTGGTATGCAGAAAGCTCCGGCTGCAACCGGGGGATACTATCGTTGAGGCTGGATGCGGCTGGGGCGGCCTTGGACTGCATATGGCCGAAAAATACGGAGCAAAAGTCCGTTCTTTCAATATTTCGCGGGAACAAGTGGAATTTGCCCGGGCTCGCGCAAAACAGCGCGGTATCGGCGCCGATCGGCTGGAATACGTTCTGGATGATTATCGCGTCATTGGCGACGAAAAGCGAACGTATGACAAGTTTGTATCGGTGGGGATGCTGGAGCATGTGGGCATCGAAAACTATCGGGCATTCTACGATATGATCTATAGAGCCCTGCCGGAGCAGGGGATGGCGCTGGTGCACAGCATTGGTCGGGTCTGGAGCCAGAAGACGGATCCCTGGCTGGAGAAGTATATTTTTCCTGGCGGACGCATCCCGTCACATGCGGAAATGGTGGCCCCCATCGAGCAAAAGGATCGGCCCTTCTTTGTCGCTGATCTGGAAAACCTGCGTTATCATTACGCTCTAACTCTTGATCATTGGTCCCGCCGATTTGAAGACAATATCGACTGGATTCGCGAACGATACGGCGAATCGTTTATTCGAATGTTTCGGCTCTATTTGCGGGGGTCGGCTGCGGCCTTTCGCTTTGGTGGGTTGACCTTGATTCAACTCCTTCTGCACAAGGGCTACCTGAACGATGCGCCCCTTACCAGACGCCACTTTCTGGCGGCGAACAGCGACAGTGCCAAAACTGCTCGCACGGCAGGAGTCGTATGATAGACATCGAAATCTTGATCATAGGAGGGGGACCAGGCGGAGCCAGTACTGCCTGGAAACTCCGCGAACTGGGGCATGAAGTGCTTATCCTGGATAAGGATGATTTTCCGAGGACCAAGCTCTGTGCTGGCTGGGTTACTCCAGGAGTATTCAAAAGCCTGGAAATGACTCCCGATGAATACCCCGAAGGTCTGGTAACGTTTGACCAGATTCACGGGGAATACTTCAGCCCCGGAAAAGCAAAGCCACTGGCCTTTGCCACAACTCAGTATTCCATCCGCCGATTCGAGTTTGATGCCTGGCTGCTGCAACGCTCGGGCGCTCCAGTACAGAAGCATACAGTCAAAGAGATTCGCAGGGAAGGGCATTCCTTTATTGTAGACGATACTTATCGCAGCAAGATCCTGATCGGAGCCGGGGGCACCCATTGCCCCGTAGCCCGGCTTCTATTTCCGGTTACCAATGCTCGGACGGCGCCCTACCAGGTGGGCGCGTTGGAACAGGAATTTCCGTACCAATGGAAAGATGAGCGCTGTATGTTATGGTTTGGAGAAAACGGACTACCGGGCTATTCCTGGTATGTGCCCAAAGCCGGCGGTTACCTCAACGTCGGCATCGGTGGCTTTTCCGAGCATATGCGAAACTGCCGGATAACCCTGCGGCAGCACTGGGATCACCTTACGCAAAAGCTGCAGGAATCGGGGATGGTCGAGAATCACGATTGGAAGCCAAAGGGGCACACATACTTTGTGCGCCAGAGGGCAAAAGTAACGGAAGACCGTAATGCTTACATCGTCGGCGATGCGGCGGGCCTGGCAACCTGCGATTTAGCCGAAGGGATTGGGCCCGCCATCGAAAGCGGCATCCTCACCGCTCATGCTATCCACGAAGGCAGGTCGGTGGATCTTTCGGGAATTACCCGCTATAGCGCTCTGGAACGCGGATGGAAAGCCAGCCTTTTTGCCAGTACTCTGGATCGCAATGGGACTTTCTTTCGCGATCGAATCTATGCGCGAAAATATCAAAAGAAAGAAGATGCCTTTCTTGCCGCCGCAACAGCATCCCAGAAATTGAACAAAGAAAAAGCCGGGGCCAGCATTGGCTGAGCCCCGCGGGGTGTTCATGCTAAATCCAAAGTTTCCCTGTGGGCCGGGCCACACTCTTCGCAATTTCCTTAGAAGCATTTTGCTCGTCCTGGCGCTTCCGCTATCGGCCTCCATTCTTGCCGAGGCTCCTGATGATGCAGACCTGGCTGCGGCCGTTGAGAAAGCGCGCGCGACTTTGCCGCATTTCTGGAACACTCTGGCAAACCCCACTGCCAATCAGGAGTCATTCATGATTAAGGTGCGTATTGTGGATGCGAGCGCAACCGAGGATTTCTGGTGCGGGCGGATTCACAAAGAAGCCGAGTTAGTCCGATGCACCATTGCAAACGAACCCAAGAAAGTGCAATCGGTTTCCTTTGGTCAAGAAATCAGTCCGAAATCCACGCAGATAGTGGACTGGATGTACCGGGACAACGGTTACATCCACGGCAACTACACTATGCGTGCATTGATCAAAAGAATGCCGTCCGAAAAGGCAGAATTTTATCGATCGATGCTTGCGGATCCAGAATAATACCCGGCGGAACTATAAGCGTCCCATCTTTCGCCCCGGGCTCTCGTCCCTGGCTTTGCCTGTACGTAGTATCTTATTTGTTTAAAATCCCGCCGGAGCATTCCGCTCCTCCAAAGTAAGGCGGTAGAAAGCAGGATTTGAACCAGGGATTTGCTCGGGCCATTTCGTGCAGAAATTGCACCGAATGTAATTTTGCATATTCCGCGGCCAGTCTGTGGTATGTGATTCCGGGGCTCCCGGGAACTACCGTGATTCCGCGAAATTGTCTTTCGCTATCTTTGTTCATACAGCCATGCGTTGCTCCTTCAAAACGAAGGCCCCATTGTTCTACGGGAAATAAGAAGCACGCTTTTTGCACATCGGGATGACTGACATATTCCGGATAGAAACCGGTTTGAATGTTTGCAGGAATAGGTAACCAGGTAAATGCCTCCAGAGGGGCTAGAAACATGGTGAATCCCGCCGATTCTACCCAATTTGAATGCGAATAAAAATCCTGGATTAGATGCAATGCCATTCCCATGCGCCGCAGGCTGGAGAAGCGGTTCGTGGCATGCACCGATTGATGCTTCAATTCATCCAGGCGATAGGCACAATCGGTTATTCGATCATTGTCGCAATGCAGAGTGAAGTCTTCCGCATTATCCTCCGAATCGCTTATGACGGCAAATTGCCGCAGCATGTCGCCGCAGAGCGGATCAACTGCGATATCACGGTCGCGGGCAAATTGCTTCAGAGAATCTCGGGTTATAGAGAAATGCGTTTCCGGACCGGTAGAACTGAAAGCCGGGATTTCCGGCCAGGGATCAAATAGAAAAAATCCAAGAACGACAAAAGAAAGATATCGAGGCATGATACCCCCTATGGGTTTAGTCGAAAATCTAAGCCCGGCCTAGAATCTCAATAGATTAATGATACTGCGCGCAAGGCGCATCGCCCAGCACAGGCTTGGCCGATCAATGTCAGTGAAGGGCTCCGGTGGAGAGCATTGGTTTGGTAATCTGGAAGGTATGGCGCCGCTAGCCGATGGCTGCACACTAAAGCATGGGCCATATGACCTGAAAGAATACCGTCAGCGCCAATCCGCACAGAACGGAGAATAGAAGGGCCAGAGCCACCGCTTTGCCCACGCCACGCGCCATCATTGCTCCCAGGGCTCCTGCAACTCCCATTAATAGGACAAAAAAGCCATTTACCAGCGCCGTTTCAGAGGTATTGGAAAAAAAGCCAGTAATGAGTAAGAAGCCGAGCAGGCCCAGGGCAGCAAAGATTATTGAAACAATTCTTGGTCCATTCATCAGGCCAAGAATGTAACAAGAAGGCTCTTGATTACAACCAGAAAACCGAAGATCGCTTCTAGAACCGCCCCGATTTGCACCGGTCGAACGAGGGTTGCGAATCCGACCACCAGAACATGCACGGCAAGAATGGCCATGGCCAGTCCTGCAAGCAGGGTGGCCGTAAGGTAGGCCGGGCTTTCAAAGCCATAAAAGATATAGAAGATCAGCGGGATAATTCCTGCAAAGGTCATGAAGGCGCCCTGAGCTACCCATGCCATGATCACAATGCGAGCTTCTTTATCGTCCGGATTGCCAAGCATGGCAACTGCGCCGCCAACGATGAGCTGATGAAACAGTCCCCAGCAGGCCAGAAGGATTCCGGCGGCAATTACTATGTAGTTGAGGATAGTCAGCATGGTGCTCACTCTGCGCCTACAGGGATTCGAACCCCGATTTCAGGTTCCGGAGACCTGCGCTCTATCCATTGAGCTATAGGCGCGTTACCCATGCAGTTTTAATCCGTTGTGCCTGGTGGCAATCAATAAACAGGCGGTATGCCCGGACCTTATGGGAAAACGGAACTTAGCGATGCGCGCCCGTATATTCGATGAGAGTATCGATAGTCTCAAAGATATCTCGATAGTGATCCATTTCGTCGGTGGGCGCGGTGTAATAGATAGCGTGGATTCGCCGATCCCTGAACTTGAGTTTTCCGAGTTTCAGATACTGGGTGGTTCCGTCTAAAAAGGCGCCTTCAAAGGTGAACGAGCGCGCATCGTCGTCTTTACCTTTATCAACATATTTCCAACCCGGATAGTTTAGTGGCATTGCATTATACCATCCGCTGGCATAGAGCTCGCGGGCCCTCTGGTCTCTGGGTTCGGTTTCCAGACCCCTGTACTCTACCAGCGCCACTGGAAGGGATCCGTCCATATGCACTGCCACAAATTGAAAGTAACGGTCTCTGCTCAGGCTTACGTCCCATTCGCCGGGTACTTTGAAAGTGATGCCGTAGTCGACCAGTGCTACCGACCGCATGTCCGAAATGCCGCTAAAGATGGAACCCGATCGGCACCCCGGCATCCATAGCAACAATGCCAGCAAGCTTACTGCAATTATTCTTGGTTTAGAACCAGGCGCCGAGTCCAATGCTCAGTTCTCCAGCCTTGTAAGAACTTCGAAACCATCATCGGTTACGAGCACGGTATGCTCGAATTGCGCGGAAAGGGAACCATCCGCAGTAGTTACCGTCCATCCATCTTCTTTGCTGAAATTGACCTTCCAGGTTCCCCGATTTACCATGGGCTCCACGGTAAACGTCATGCCCGGTTGCATGCGAGTGCGCACTTGATTCTGGCGGTAATGCGGAACGGGAGGATCTTCGTGGAAATTCTTTCCAATTCCATGGCCAGTCAAATCGCGAACAATGCCGTAACCTTTCGGAGTGAGGAATGCATCGATGGCCTCGCCCACATCGCTGATGCGGTTGTTTGGCTTTACAGTGCGAATGCCTACCCACATGGACTCTTCGGTATCGGCGATTAGCTGCTCGGCTTCCGGGCTTACAGAACCGACTTTGAACATTCTGGAAGTATCGCCATGGTATTCATGGTAGATTACCGTCACATCGATGTTCATTATGTCCCCTTCCTTTAGAACATCTGCGGAGGAAGGGATGCCATGACAGACAACATTGTTAATAGAAGTGCAAATGCTTTTGGGAAAGCCTTTGTAATTGAGCGGAGCGCTCACGGCGCCATGCTTCCGAGTAAAGCTCTCTGCGAAGTCGTTTAGCTCAAGCGTCGAGACGCCAGGCTTGACTCGCGCACCGGTTTCCTGTAGCAGCTCGGCCGCAAGCCTACCCGCATCGCGCATTCTCTGGATTTCTTTGCTGTTCTTAATATGGATCATCAGACAATCGTTTAAAAAATCAACAGGGTCCCCGAAAAAAAAGATATACAGTATGGGGCAGCGTGAAACGCTTTTTATTTGGATAACACGCCCCGACGCTTTGAGATCATTTTTGATCGGGGCATCACACGTCTCGCATATTTTCTTTCAGCGAGGCTTTTTTCTGGAATGAGCAACCATTCACACACGGACAGCGACAGCGGGGACCCCTTATCGGCGGTTTCTCGCCTCCTTGGTTGCGCCATAATTGTACTATTTGCATTGGATCGGTTTTCCGGCCAGGAGGTTTTGTAATACCAGCCCATGGGCAGTCCGACGCTCGATTTTTTCATCATCGTAATTCTAATCCTGATCAATGGATTCTTTGCCGCAGCAGAGATTGCGTTGATCTCCATTCGCAAGGGCCGTGTAAAGGCCCTGATGGAAGAGGGCAACGCTCGCGCCCGTATTATTTCGCGATTGCAGGGAGATCCCGACCGATTGTTTGCCACCGTGCAGGTGGGAGTCACTCTGGTGGGAACCATTGCCAGCGTATTCGGCGGATCCAGCTTTGTTAAGAAGGTGGAGCCAATCCTGGCAAGTATTCCAAACGCCTACGTACAGCAGTTTTCCGAACAAATTGCATTCGCCCTGGTGGTAATGTTTATTACCTATTTCAGTCTTGTGGTCGGCGAGCTCGTTCCCAAGTCTCTGGCGCTTAACTACTCCGAACGCGTGGGCATGCTTGTGGCCTATCCGCTGCAAGCCTTCAATCGCGTGGTCTATTGGTTTACGCGATTTCTTACTTTTTCCAGCAATCTCCTGCTTCGACCGTTTAAGGATCGAACAAGCTTTAGCGAGACCAGGCTACTTGCAGAGGAAATCAAGCACCTGCTCGAAGAAGGCGTTCGTCATGGAACCATCGCCCATTCCGAACACGAAATCATCGAGAATGTCCTGGAGATCAATGACACGGCAGCCCGAGAGGTCATGGTGCCTCGCGTGGACATCAAAGCAATTAGCGTGGATGCTGCCGATGAAGAAATCCGCAAAGCGGTGGATTCGCTGTACAGCCGATTGCCGGTATACGGCGAAGGCCTGGACAACATCATTGGCATCCTTCATATGAAAGACCTGATGCGCTGCCTGGCGCGGCAGGAGCCGTACCAGCTTTCCAGGTTGGCTCGACCGGCTTACTTCGTGCCGGAAAGCATGAAAATTGGAAAGATCCTCCAGGAGATGCAAAAGCGAAAAACGCATATGGCCATCGTTGTCGATGAATACGGCGGCACCGCAGGTCTTCTCACCATGGAAGACATTCTGGAAGAAATCGTAGGCGAGATCCAGGATGTAACCGAGATTCCCGATGAAGATGAATTTCTGCCCCTCCCGGACGGAAGCTATCTGGTGAGCGGCTCCTGTGGAATATCGGACTTCAACGAATTTATGAAAGAAGGCCTACCAGAGGCCGATTCCTACACCAGTGTTGCCGGCTTTGTCATCGAACAAATTGGCCGATTCCCGGAAGTAGGGGAAAAAATCGTTTCCGGAAACCTCTCTTTTGAGCTGGTTAAACGTGTACGACAGAAAATGGTTCAGTTTCGCGTTCGAAGGCTGGAACCGCCCCCGGAAGAATAGACCACGACCCGGGGGACGGGTGGGGCTACGTCGCCGTTTTTTCTTGTCCCCAACCTGCCGCGCCGAATTTTGGTCTGTAACTCTGAACGAAGGTGTGATCCATGTCCGAACCTCAAATTTCCATTGGTCTCTCTGAAGATCAAGTAATGCTGCGCGATCTAGTGCGCGATGTTGTAAAAAATGAAGTAGTTCCCGTTCGTATGGAACTCGACGAAAAGAATGAATACCCGCACAAAGTGCTGGAAAAGTTCAAAGAAGCCGGCCTGTTCCAGGCTATGTTCGAAGAAGATTACGGCGGAATGGGAATGGGAATGATGGGAAACATCATTCTTGCTGAAGAAATTGCTCGCGGCTGCCTGGGCGTAGGCACTGCATTTCTGGCTACAAAGCTGGGATCCCTGCCCATCGAAGTAGGCGCAACAGACGAACAAAAGAAAAAGTATCTGACCAAACTTGCCTCCGGCGAAATGATCGCTGCCTTTGGCCTCACCGAGCCTGGCGCTGGTTCTGATGTTCCTGCTCTGAGCACCACTGCCGTTAAGAAAGGCGATAAATTTATTCTGAACGGAACCAAGCAATGGATTTCCGGCGCCGGCCAGGCCGACGTTTATACTGTATTCGCGCTGACCGACAAGAACCGCGGACCTCGTGGAATTAGCTGCTTCATCGTAGAAAAGGACACTCCGGGATTCTCTTTCGGAAAGAAAGAAGATAAGCTTGGAATTCGTTGCTCAGAAACGCGTCAGCTGATCTTCGAAGATTGCGAAGTGCCCGCAGAAAACATCGTGGGCGGACGCGAAAACAACGGTTTCTTGCATGCATTGAAAACGCTCAACCTTTCGCGACCCGCTGTAGCTGCTAGCGCAGTCGGTTGCGCTCAGGGCGCTTACGAAGCCGCTATTCAGTATGCACGCGAACGCGAGCAGTTTGGCGTTAAGATCGCTACATTTCAAGCCATTCAGCATATGCTGGCCGACATGGCGATGAAGATT